>JBAUTP010000286.1:0-8726 GCA_049582265.1 Thermoplasmata archaeon | reverse complement strand
CTACTTCACGTACCGCGGGGATCACGTGCTCGACATGTTCGGCGGAACGGGGACAGTGGCTGTGGTCGCTAAGCGATACGGCCGACACTTTGTGCATATCGATCGGAGCCCTGAATACTGTGCCATGGCTCTACGGCGTCTGGCGGGAGAACCGGTTCCTAGAGGGAAGAGAACCAAGGCCTCGGAACGGTCCTCTGTCCGTTCGCTGGACCGTGGACAATCGTCGCGATGACGGCCCATTCAACCTGCGAAATCGTCGGGCGAGATGAGCCGGATCAGTGGACGCCCAAGGCTGATGTCCGGGGAGGCTCGTCTCCCTCGGGATGAGGGGTAATTTCGGCCGGTGGTCCAGCTCACCTTACGTGAGTGCCTACACCGAGTGAAACGATCCGAAGCGGGGACCCCTTGGCTCCCTGAACGGCCACGCCCCGGCGAAGATCGACGAGCACGGGGTTCTTCATTCGCCGCGTCCACGCCGGCCGCCATCGAAGGTACTGGGGCCAGGCGGCTTGGAGCACGGCGAGGTCCGCTGCTTCGAGGGCCTCCTCTAACGATTCGCAGAACGTTATCGTTCCCGACCCGTGAGCGGGCCGAAGCTCCCACGCCCGCCGAAAATTGGGCATTCCCTTCGGATCGTGGACCCGAACCAGCGCCCCCTGGCGGATCAATCCGGAAATCAGCGGGAACGCCCGCGACCCTCGGACGTCGTCTGTTCCGGCCTTGAAGGTAAGGCCGAGAACGGCGACCGTTTTGGTCTTCAGGGATCCCGCGGCGGAACGGATGAGTTTCATCACGTGCCTCATCTGGTCGTGATTGATCTCAAGCGCTACCTCCCCGCTGCGGAACGGAACTCCGAGCTCCCTCGCGCGGACGACCAGCGCGTTGACGTCCTTTTCAAAGCAACTACCTCCGTAGCCCGGTCCTGCTTCGAGAAACGATTTCCCGATCCGTGGGTCGGCCCCGACGGCAGCCATGACGTCGTCGATGTGAAGCGAGAGTTTCTCGGCCAATCGAGAGACTTCATTCGCGAACGAAATCTTGAGCGCCAGGAAAGCATTCGACGAATACTTGACAAGCTCCGCCCCAGCGGGAGTGAGGAAGTGGATCGGGGCTCGGAATGGCCGGTAGACTCTTCTCAGCCACTCCCGGGCCCTCGGGTCGTGTGTCCCGACCACGATTCGGTCGGGATGGAGGGCGTCTCGGACCATCGTTCCCTCGGCGAGGAACTCCGGATTGGCAGCGATGCCCAGCAGATCAGCGGATTTACCCGACAGCCGACGAAGGATCGGCCTTACGACGAAGTCCGTTGTCCCCGGAACCACCGTACTCTTAACGACGACGAGGCGATACTCATCGATAGAGCGGAGCCGGCACCCTAACTCGGTGACCCCTTTCTTGAGCGGCCGAAGGTCGATGGCGCCGCCGGCGAATCTCGGTGTCGGTAAGCAGAGAAAGATTCCTTCCGAAGAACGAACGAAGGCATCGGGGCTGTCGACGATAGAGAATCGCTTGGCGCGGCGTTGTGCGCGCAGGAGCTCCGCCAGATTTCGTTCGTGGAACGGCGTTGCACCTTGCCCCAACCCTTCCCGCACCTCTCCCTTCGCGTCGTATCCGATCACGGAGTGCCCTCGTGCGGCGAACGCCAGGCCGGTCGTGAGCCCCATGTAACCGAGCCCGAGGATGCCGACCGTCAAAGCGTCGGGTCGCTTGTGTTTCATCCAGAATGTCCGAGAGAGGTGAGGTCCAAGGAGCGGAAGTACGCCGCGGTCTTCGCAAATCCGTTCTCGAGAGAAACCCGAGGGGACCACCCAAGATGTCGGCGCGCCCTGCGGATGCTGGGGGACCGTTGCCGCGGGTCATCTTCCGGAAGAGGATGGAATTGTATCCGTAACGGCACGCCAAGTGTTCGGGCCACCAGATCTGCGGTCCTGCGGACCGTAAACTCACGGGGATTGCCAAGGTTCATCGGGGTCGGCACTCCTGAATCGGCGGCCATAAGAAGTCGCAGACCCCGAACCAAGTCGGAAACGTAACAGAACGAGCGGGTCTGTTCCCCCCGTCCGTAGATGGTGAAGGGTTGATTTGTCAGCCCCTGGGTGATAAAGTTGGAAATGATCCTTCCATCCTTCGGGTCCATGCGGGGACCGTAGGTGTTGAAAATTCTCGCGATTCGGACATCCATGCCATACTGCCGTCGATACGCCATACCGAGGGCCTCGGCGAACCGTTTGCCTTCGTCGTAACAGCTGCGGAGGCCCACCGGATTAACGTGCCCCCAGTAGTCCTCGGTCTGAGGATGGATCTCCGGGTCGCCATACACCTCGCTCGTTGAAGCAAGCAACACCCTGGCATCCCACCGGCGGGCGGTCTCAAGCACACGGTAGGTCCCGGCCGAGTTCACGGTGAGAGTTGCTATCGGATCTCGCTGGTACGCGGGTGGAGATGCGGGAGAAGCCAGATGGTAGTAGTGGGCCGCTCGGGGAAGCCGTTCCGCACGGGCAAGATCCAACCTCCGGAAACTGAACCCGGGCCTGTGGCGGGCCGTGCTGAGGTTGACAGGTCGACCGGTGCTGAGGTTGTCGATGCCCGATACCTTCCACCCCCGTCCGAGTAGGGAATCCACAAGGTGGGACCCCAGGAATCCCGCAGCCCCGGTCACCACGACTTCGGCCACAGTTCCGTCACGCCCCCGGAACGGGAGCACACAATACCGTTTCCCCTGGCGCAATCCACCCGGCCTTTCGTTTTCGCTCTACGGTTCGCGGCCCTACGTGCGCGCGTTGGTAGGCGTTCCAATGTGGGAGATCGACCTAACCCGGGGTTTCGGTCAACGATGTTTTCGATCTAGATGGCTGACGTGCCGTTCGTTCAGACACTCCAGCACGACCTGGCGAAATCGCTTACTTGCGAGAGCAAGTTCGATGTTGGCGCGGAGCCATAACGTGGGTTCCCCCACATCGAACCATTCGCCCTTGAATTCGTAGGCATACAACTCTTCTACGGATGCGAGTTGTTCTAATGCGTCCGCCAACTGATACTCTCCACCTTTTCCCGGTCGGGTCTTGCGGATGGCATCGAATACGCCCGGTGTGAGGAAGTAGGCCCCCGTCACCGCCAGTCGGCTGGGGGCCCTGCTGGAGGGCGGCTTCTCAACAATCCCTTTGACGCGCCACGTCCTGGGGCCAACCGGCTCGGCTCGAACGATCCCATACCGCTTGGTCAAATCGGCAGGCACTTTGCGGACGGCGATGACACTCCCGCGACGACCGACCTGGTCATAGGCGTCGGCGAGTTGCTTAAGCATCGGGGGCTTGCAGATATTGAACGTGTCCCCCAGGAGAACCCCGAAGGGCTCGCCGACGATGTGTTTCTCAGCATAAGAGAGAGCGTTCGCGAGTCCGAGCGGTTGCCGCTGTCTCACAAAGTGTATGGTCGAACGTTCGACGATACGTTCTAGCTGCTTCACCCCCGCCAGGTTCGCGTGGAGGGCCAAATCGGGATGATCATCGAAGTACTCTTCGACGGCCGCTTTCCCGCGACCCATGATGATGGTAATGTCATCGGAGCCGGCATCGATCGCTTCCTCAACGACGTACTGAATGATCGGTCGGTCCAAGACTGGCATCATCTCCTTGGGCATACTTTTCGTGAGGGGGAGAAATCGACTCCCACGGCCAGCCGCAGGGATGACGACTTTCACTGGTCCTCGTCGGCCATCTCACACATGGCAGTCCACAAGAAAATGGGTCTTGGCGCTCCCCCGTCTCGTCCCCGTCTCATGGAAGCGCTCAAGGACGGGGAGGCGTTCATGCAGGAGGTTAAGTCAATTGCTGGAAGACTAATCGAGTAGTCGGTGGCCAAGCGGGGTTGGACCGCGCCGTGATTTTCCAACCCGATCCGCGAAACGAGCTCGCAGAGGAGTGCCGGCTCGAAGACTCGACGTTCGAGTGGGTCCACGAAGCCACGCTACGGAAGGGGTGGTCGAACGTTTCTGGGAATTCACGTACGGGGTCCGATTGGAAGGAGGGCGACCAATCCAGGCTTCGTCGTGGAATGGCTCGCCGGCCGACGGGTCAAGAGGCGCGGTGCGCCGAACCGCCGACGGGCGAGGCAACTCCTAGAGCGCTCTTTATTCGGTTCTCCCGCTCATCTCGCCGTGCGATCTTTGAGACGATGACGGATTCCTCACCCTTCCGAATTGGGCTCGTTGGGGCGGGGTACTGGGGGAAGAATTACCTCCGACTCTTAGGGAACATGGAAGGGGTTCGTCTGGCCTTTGTGGTGGACAAGAGTCCAGGCACGTTGAGCTTGATCGATACCTCCGTGCCGACGTTCGCAACGATCTCTGAGGCCCTTACGTCGAAACCGGCGGACGCTGCGGTCATTGTCACTCCCCCCACCACTCATACACCCCTTGCCCTGGAGTGTTTGAACGGGGGCCTGGATGTCCTGATGGAAAAACCGGTCGCCCTTTCCTCGGAGGAAATGGACGAAGTCAGAAGGGCCAGCGAACGAACCGGAAGGATTTTTTTCCCTGGACATATCTACACGCACAACGATTGGATCTCAACGTTGGCCGGGATCGTCCGGGCACCCTCGTTCGGGTCGCTTTTCTATGCTACCTCGACCCGGATGGGAACCGGGGCTTCTCGAGTCGCCGTGGGTGTGCTATGGGACCTGGCGCCGCACGACCTATCGATCCTCGACCTTCTCGGGTTTGGTCCCCCCGAAGAGGCGATGTGCCTCACACGCTCCTTCCTTGGCCATCCGGCAGAAGACACGGTGTTCGCGCTGATCCGCTATCCGCATGGGAGGACAGCCCAATTGCACCTCAGCTGGCACTCCACGACCAAAGTACGCGATCTCCTGATTGTTGGAAGTAGGCAATGCGGACGGTTCGTTGAAGACCGCATGGACCGACCCCTGACGCTCTCGGAGAGCTCCCCGCACGACCCGCCTGGCCCAGGTGGATTAGGGCCACTCGCCAGCGTGACGCCCACGGATAGTGCTCCCTCGGCCATCGTTCGAGAGCCCCTCCGGAACATGGTCATCGCGTTCGTCAAGGCGTGCCGTGCTGGCGCCGTACCCCAGCCTGAGGTCGATCGTGCAATCCACGTGACCCGAGCTCTGGAGGCCCTGGAGAGGTCCGCAAAAACCGGGGCAGAGTGGGTCCAGCTGGGGCACTCTCATGCCTAGCAATCCTATGAACGATGCCTCCCCGCCCATCGAGATACCCTTCGTGGACCTGAAGGCGAGATCCGCCGCTCACCGTGCCGAATGGCTGCCACGGATTGCTCACGTGGTAGACTCGGGGCGGTTCATCGGTGGTGCGGAGGTCGACGGATTCGAGGCCGATTTTGCGAAGTACCTAGGGACGCGATACGCGGTTGGCACGGCCTCCGGGGCGGACGCTCTTCGAATCGCCCTGATGGTGCTAGGAATCGGCCCTGGGGATGAGGTCGTCACGGTTTCCCACACGTTTGCCGCCACGGCGGACGCGATCATCCACGTCGGAGCCACGCCCGTCTTCGTGGATGTCACTCCGGAAACGTACACCATGGACCCCGAGGAACTCCGCCGGGTCCTCGGACCGTCCGTCAAGGCCGTGCTGCCCGTTCATCTGTACGGTCAGGCGGCGGATATGGACCCCATCCTGGAGATCTGTGACCCCCTCGGGATCCCTGTCATCGAGGACGCCGCGCAGGCCCACGGTGGCACGTACCGCGGTAGGAAACTGGGAGGGTTCGGGCGACTCGGGTGTTTCAGCTTCTACCCGTCGAAGAACCTGGGGGCGCTCGGTGACGCAGGGATGCTCGTCACGAACGACCCCGAGCTCTCGACACGAGCGGCTACGATTCGCGATTGCGGCCAACGTCCAAAGTACCATCACGTGGTGGTCGGTCTGAACAGTCGTTTGGATGCTATTCAAGCGACAGTGTTACGGAGCGAACTCATCCATCTCGATGCGTGGAATCGACGTCGGGTCGAAGTCGCGGACCGGTATCGTGAACTCTTGACGAAGGTGCAACCGCCCCTTGTCCTACCCACGGTTCGGCGGGGCAGCGATCACATTTTTCACATATTCGCCGTCTTAACGGAAAAAAGGGATGCGTTGAGGGCGTGGCTGCGGCACCGAGGGATCGAGACCGGCATCCATTATCCCATCCCTGTCCATCTTCAGGAATCGTATCAGGGCCGCAAGATGCGCTTGGGAAAGTTGGAGAACACGGTCCGGATCGCAGAAACCGAAATCTCGCTTCCTATGTATCCGGAAATGACGGAGGACCAGGTCACGAAGGTCGCGGGCAGCGTAGAGGAGTGGGTCAAGTCCGATGGCACGTGAGTTCCAGGCCCTTCGGAACGTGAAGGTCGGACGGGGGACCAAGATCTGGCCCTTTGTCAATCTTTACGATTGCGAAATCGGAGAGGACTGCATGATCGGCACGTTCGTGGAGATCCAGGGCGGGGTCCGGATCGGTAATCGGGTCAGGATCCAATCGCATACCTTCATTTGCTCGGACGTGCGAATCGAGGACGATGTCTTCGTGGGCCATGGTGTGATGTTCACGAATGACAAGAACCCACGATCGGGTGTTCCCGGGGAGCTCAAACCGACGCTCATCCGTCGAGGCGCATCGATCGGCAGCAACGCCACGCTGCTGCCCGTCGAGATTGGAGAAGGCGCGCTGGTGGGAGCCGGCAGTGTCGTAACCCGTTCGGTCCCCAAGGGAGTGGTCGTGGCGGGGAACCCGGCAAAGGTCATCCCTTCACCCTCCAGAGGGCCCCGCGACGCGTAACGCGGTACGCCGATTGCGGACGACGGTGGGCAGCGTGAACCGAAGCGCCGAGTTATCGGGTACGAATCCGCTCGTGTCCGTTGTCATTGCTACTTTTCACCGACCGGGTCCCCTCGCCCATTGCATCGACTCGATCCGGAAAGGGACGTACCAAAACTTTGAGGTCGTCGTTGTCGATGACGCCTCCGATCCGGAAACCGAGGCGTTGGTCACCGATCAGCATCAGGAGAACATACGCTACGTTCGACACGCTCGCCGCACGATGACGGCTCAAGCATTGAATGACGGGATCCGCGTGTCGAACGGAGAGATCATCGTCCTCACGGGAGATGACAACATCCTGGACGCGGGGGCGCTGGCCGGGTTCGTCCACACGTTCCTCCAGGATCCGAAGGTAGGGTGGGTAGGTGCGGTGGTCTACTACTTGGAACAACCCGACCTCATTCATTCGGCGGGAACCTTTGTTACGCCGGTGACTCGCCAACTGGTCACCATCGCCGAGAACACACGTGACCGCGGACAACTCTCCTCCCCCTACGATGTAGAGATCGTGGATGGCTGCATGGCCGTCCGATCGTCGGTGCTGAAGATCACGGGGTTGCTAGATTCGGAGCGACTCCCATTCTATCACGAGACTTCGAGTTTACAGCTCGTCGCCGGTCGGGCCGGGTACCGCATCGTCATTGACCCTTCGATACGTGCTTGGCATGACCTACCCATCACCGCCGGGCACGAACGAGCCCTTCGATCCCCGTTGCGGGCGTACTACATGATGCGTTCTCGGATCTTTTTCGAGAGATACTACGATACTCCCCTTCACAAGGCCGTTTTCGGCCTCTTTATTCCGGCCTACTTTCTGCGGAATCTGCTGCAGGTGCTCTTCCTGAACGCCCCGTCGAAGGCAAAGAGCGACGTCGCTCTCGCCTTGGTCCGAGGGACCGCAGATGGACTCCGTGGCCACTCGGGCATAACGATTTTCTAGAGAGCCGGGGAGCTACAGCACCGGCGCGAGCTACGGAAGTGAAGGTTCATCCGTGTCGGGGGCTGGCATTCGCCGCTCGAGCGGCTGAGGGGCGAGGTCCTTGAGCGCGTTCACCAGTATCTCCGAAGCGGACCTGACGCCGGCACCAGACTCCTCGGCCAAGGTGGTTCCCGGAGGGTCCGGGTGGCGAGGAAACCCAGGCGTTCTGCTGCTCCTCCTCCTGGTAGCCGCTTTTTCGGTCTTCTACTTCGCTCTGAGCCTGCTTCGATACACCGAATTTTACGCCACCAACTGGGACCTCGGGATTGGCATGCAATCCCTCTGGACTCTCACGCAGGGATATCCTGCGAATGCCGCGGGGAACTACGAATTTGTGGGAGCCGGTTCGTTCTTCTTCATCCATACGACCTACATCCTGATTCCGGTCGCGGGCCTGTATGGATTGGTTCCGTCAGCCAGCACGTTGTTCGCACTCCAGGCCGTTGTCGTGGCATCGTCCGCGATTCCGCTCTACTTGATCGGACGCGCGGCGCGCGTACCGGTTTGGCTCCTGCTGGTGGCCTTGACTGTGTACCTCGGGTCGTTTCCAATCGTCTCAGCCGTGTTGTTCGACTTCCATTGGGAAGCGTTCATCCTTGCCGAGTTTCTCTGGACCTACTATCTCTGGGACCGTGGTCGGTACTGGGCCGCACTCATTCCGGTTACTGCCGGACTCCTCACGCTCGAGGTATTCCCGGTCCTCATGGTCGGGCTCGTGGTTTATTTCGCCTATCCCTTCCTCGTGTCACTTCGACGCACACCCCGAGCTGCTCTTCACGACTTGATCGCTCACCCCCGCAGGGCCGCGCCCCTCCTCGGCCTTCTCGTGTTGGTCGCGCTGGCGCATTTCCTTCTTTCCTATCTTACCGCGGAGGGGTTACCTCTCCTCACGGGAGAATCTCCAACAT
>JBAUTP010000285.1:0-2749 GCA_049582265.1 Thermoplasmata archaeon | reverse complement strand
GACGATCATGATGACCGCAGCTGTCACGGTCGAGAGACCTCGGGAGCCACGCCAGCGGCCCAACTCCGTTCTCTCGGTACGTTCCTCTACCATCGTTTTCCACCAATTTTTGGTTCGGGTATCCCCGAAACTGAGCGACTCAGTCCATAGCTCCTATATATACACTTAAACACCGCCAACACCTACAGCGGCCCCCGGAAGACGCCGCCAACGGTCCCCTGGACGTCCAGCCGGCGAGGCCAGAGCAACCCCCGCAGATGCGGTATATATAGGCTCACCAAATCCGCCATGCTGTGAATCCTTCTACTCAACGGCCAAGGCTCGCACCGTCACTGCTCAGCGCAGATTTCGCGGACCTGGCCGCCGCCATCCACCAGGTTGAGCGAGGGGGGGCCGATGCCCTCCATCTCGACGTCATGGACGGCCATTTCGTTCCGAACATCTCCTTTGGCCCGGCTCTTGTTGAGGCCGTTCGTCAGCGGACCCACTTGCCGCTCGACGTCCACTTGATGATCAGCGAGCCCGGCAAGTTCGTGGAGGCATTTGCCAGAGCGGGCGGCGACACCCTGGTCTTCCACGTCGAAGCCACGGATCGGCCGGTGGAACTTATCCGTGAGATCCATCGGCTGGGAAAGGGCGCTGGCGTTGCGTTAAAGCCCGAGACACCGATCGAGCGAATCGACGACGTCCTGGGCCAGCTGGACCAGATATTGGTCATGAGCGTCAACCCTGGATTCTCGGGACAGGCGTTCATCCCCGGGGTGCTCCCCAAGGTCCGAGCCGCTCGGAGCCGAGCGGACCGCCGCGAGAACATGGTCGATGTCTCCGTAGATGGGGGCATCACTCCAGAGACGGCCCTTCTCGCGGCCACTGAGGGCGCGAGCTTCTTCGTCTGCGGGAACTCCGTGTTCGGCGGGAACGACGTGGTGGGCAACCTCAAGAGACTGCGGGCGTCCGTCGACATGGGTACCCAACGTGCGGTTCGCTGAGCTCGCCGAGGTCTACCGGCAGCTCGAGGCCACGTCGAAGCGACTCGAGATACGGTCGGTCCTTGTCACGATGGTCAAGGACGCGGCGGCAAACGAGCTACCCGAGGTCCTCTACCTTTCGCAAGGAATGCTCCGACCGGAGTATGAGGGAGTTGAGCTCGGCATCGCCGACTCGCTCGCCCGCCGGGCCGTCGCCGAAGCGACGGGTCACCCCGAGGCGGACCTCGCCCGCGCGGTCCAACGGTCGGGCGACCTGGGGACCACCGCGGAAACCCTCCTGGCAGAAGCTCCCGGGCATGCGGGCCGTTCGCCAGTATTGACCGTCCATCACGTCTACGAGGAGTTTAGCCGGATCGCGCGCGCCACCGGCGGAGGCTCTCAGGAAGAGAAGGTACGCATACTGGCCGACCTTATCGGGAAGGCCACTCCAGCGGAGGGCAAGTACCTCGCCCGGTTCGCGCTCGGAAAGTTGCGTCTCGGCGTACGGGAGATGTCGTTGCTCGATGCGCTGACGGTTGCTTTCACGGATGGGAGCAAGGCGAGCCGGGCTCGCATCGAAGGAGCCTACAACGTGTGCAGCGACCTGGGGATGGTCGCCCTCGCCCTCCTCAGGGAAGGGCTGACCGGCCTCGATGAGATCCGCCTCGAGGTCGGCCGTCCCCTCCGGCCCATGCTCGCGGAGAGGTCGAAGAATCTGAACGACGTCCTTCACCGCCTGCCCCCGCCGGTCGCGCTCGAGTACAAGTATGACGGCCTTCGCGTGCAAGCGCACGTACCCGCTCACGGCCCACCCCGTCTCTTCTCCCGTCGTCTCGAAGATATCACCGACCAGTTCCCCGAGCTCTCGAAGGAGCTTCCCACAGCCTTCCCCCATCGACCGGTCATCGTAGAGGGAGAGTGTGTCCCGATCGACCCCCAGACGGAGGAGATCCGACCCTTCCAGGAGGTCTCCCGCCGACGCGGCCGCAAGTATGACCTCGAGCGAATGCAGGAGGAAGTGCCGGTATGTCTCTTCCTGTTCGACCTGCTCCTCGACCCGGAGGGTCCGGAAACCGAGAAGGACTTCCCCGTTCGCCGCGAGAGGCTCACGAGGACCCTTCGACCGACGGAGCGCGTGAGGCTGGCGAAGCAAGTGCGGGTCGACGACGTCGCCGCCGCGGAACGGTTCTTCGAGGAATCGATCGCGGAGGGGTGTGAAGGGGTCATGGCGAAGTCGATCGGTCCCGGTTCGACCTATCGGGCGGGTGCGCGCGGGTATTGGTGGATCAAGTACAAACGCGACTACACGCAAGGCTTGGTGGACTCGATCGATGGCGTGGTCGTGGGGGCGTTCTTCGGACGCGGGCGACGTGCAGGCCGCTACGGTGCGCTCCTGATGGCCGTCTACAACGACACGGATGACCGATTCGAATCGTTCTGCAAGGTCGGAACCGGCTTCGATGATGCGACGTTGGGATCCTTGCCCGAACGACTCAAGCCCTTCGAACGAAAGGACAAGCACCCTCAAGTGGTGACCGGCCTCGAGGCGGACCAATGGTTCGACCCCTCCCTCGTTCTCGAGATCCAGGGTGCCGAACTGAGTCTGAGCCCGAACCATCCCGCCGCGACGGGCGTGATCCGACCCGATGCCGGTCTCGCGCTTCGATTCCCCCGGTTCACGGGTCGATTCCGGGACGACAAGAGCCCACGGGATGCCACGACGACGCGTGAGCTCGTCAAGTTGTATCGTTCCCAGGTTAAGCAGGTGGGCCACGATTCCT
>JBAUTP010000284.1:0-14359 GCA_049582265.1 Thermoplasmata archaeon | reverse complement strand
GCTCAACGTTCCGACTCTTCTGGTCGAGCGTGACGAGCTCGGCGGGGAGTGCCTCAACCGAGGATGTATCCCTTCGAAGGCGCTCATTCACGCTTCCCTGCTCTACCATGCCCTCCTCTCCGAGGGCCCCCAGATCGGTGTCAACGCCGAGGCGGTCCACTTCGACCTCGCCCTAGCGCAAAAGTGGAAGGATTCCGTGGTCGCGAAGGAACGTCAGGGCGTTGCTTCCCTCCTTCGATCCGCCGGTGTCTCCGTGCTCAAAGGGGTTGCCCGTTTCGTCGGGCAACATTCGGTTGAACTGGTCGCCCCCGACGGCGGACGCGAGCGTATCGACTTCGACCAAGCTGTGATCGCCGTCGGAGCAGTCCACGCGACGATCCCGGGCTTCGAGCCGGATGGCGGGCGCGTCGTCAATGCCTGGCAGATCCTGTCGCTTCCGAAGCTTCCCGATTCTCTCCTCGTCCTCGGAGGCGGGGTAAGTGGGTGCGAGCTCGGAGAGTTCCTTGCCCGCGTGGGGGTCAAGGTCACGATCGTGGAACTCATGCCTCAGCTCCTACCGGGGCTGGAGCCCGACCTTGCGAAGGAGCTCACGCAGTCACTCGAGCGCCTCGGAGTAAAGGTGAGAACCGGCACACGGGCCACCGGGCTCTCGAAGGGCCCCCAGGGGGTGCGGCTCAAGGTAACGGGGGCGCAAGGCGAGGAAGAGCTAAGCGCGGACGTGCTCTTCGTTACGGTCGGTAAGGTTCCCGATACCGAGGGTCTCGGCCTCAAGGAGGCCGGGCTCCAGAGGGACCTCAAGACCGGTTTCATCCCCGTCAACGACCGGCAGCAAACGAACGTGCCCACGGTCTTTGCGGTCGGTGATTGTTGCCGACCTCCGATGTTGGCGCACAAGGCGTACCGGGAAGGTGTCGTTGCTGCGGAGGCAATCGCGGGCCGTCCTACCCGATTTCAGTTCCAAACGATGCCGTCCGTCGTCTTCACCACGCCCGAGCTCGCGACGGTGGGGTATACGTCCGCGGATGCCCAGACCAAAGGGTACAAACCACGAGAAGCTCGCTTCCCGTATGCGGCGCTGGGGCGAGCGCACGCAGCCCATGCTACTCAGGGGTGGGTGAAACTGGTCGCCGACGACGATTCGGGCCTCCTTTTGGGGGTTCATGTCGCTGGGGAGGGAGCGGGGGAGTTCGTGACCGAAGCGGGACTTGCGATCGAGCTCGCAGCGACAGTGCGCGACGTCGCGCTGACGATCCACCCCCATCCCACCTTTTCGGAGAGCCTCCAGGAGGCGGCGCTCCTTTGGCTCGACGAGCCGATGCACGTGGCCCGACGGGGAACCCATGACGTCGGTCGTTGACTGGGGCCTCCGGGAGTACGACGCGTCTCTCGCCGCGATGCGAGCGCTCCGAAGCGCACGACGCCGTGAGGAGGTGCCGGACACCCTCATACTCGTGGAGCACCCGCCGGTCATCACGGTGGGGGTCCAAGGGACCGGTGGAGAGGAATTCCCTACCGGCCTTCGGGTCGTGCCCGTGGAGCGGGGGGGGAAAGCGACGTACCACGGCCCGGGCCAGCTCGTGGGCTATCCGATCGTCGACCTCGAGCCACGCCATCGTGACGTTCGACAGTTCGTGACCGATGTGGAAGAGGTCGTCGTCCGGTCCCTCGCCGAGTTCGGACTTCACGCGGGACGCGTTCCTCGGCGGCGCGGAGTCTGGGTCGAAGGAACGAGGAAGATCGCTTCGGTCGGAATTGCCGTGGAGGAGTGGGTGACGTTCCACGGATTTGCCCTCAACGTGACGACGGACCTCGTCGCGTTCTCCGGGTTCCATCCATGCGGGTTTGATGCGGCCGTGATGACCTCCATGCGAGAGGAGCTCGGGCGCGACGTACCGCTCCCTGAGGTGGCCGGAGCGGTCGAGCGCGCATGGCATCAGATCTTTGATGATGCGGTCATTCCCGCCGGGTCGGCGGCGCCATTTCTGTCCCCATCGAACGCGGCGGCTCGATGAGTGACCCTCGACCCTCACGGGTCCTGCTGGTCGGCGGCGGCGGAGGTCTCGTCGGTCGGGCCCTCCTGCCGGAGATCCTCGATGACCATCGAGTCCGTTCGGTCCATCGCCACCCTACGACGGAGGAAGCGGGCAAGCCCGTGGAGTGGGTGGCGTTGGACGTGGCTGCGGTCACCGACTGGCGCTCGACCTTGGAAGGGGTCGATGTCGTTGTGAACCTGGTCTGGTATCGATGGGCCAGCCGACGCGCGTTCGCCCGACTCTACGACGGGCTCCACCGCCTCTTGGACGCCTCACGGGAGGCCTCGATCGCCCGCTTCCTTCACGTGAGTGTGCCCGATGCTCCGACGCGTCTCGAATCCCGCATCCCGTACCTCCGGTACAAGCGCCAGTTCGACCACGCCGTCGCGGAGAGCGGACTTTCCTACCGAATCGTCCGGCCCTCCCTGCTTTTCGGTCCCCACGACCGGCTTCTGACCGTCATGCTCGGACTGATGGACCGCTACCGACGATTTCCGATGTTCGGGGATGGAAACTACCACGTGAACCCCCTCTGGGTGGGTGACCTCGCCCACGTGCTCCATCAGGAGCTCCACGGGACGGCGACGGGGACCGTGGTCATGGGCGGGCCGGAAGTCCGCCGCTATCGGGATCTCACGGACTTCATGTTCCGCGCTCTCGGACTTCCCCCCCGGTATGTTTCGTTGGGACCCCGCAGCTCCGTCGGGATCGCGAGCCTTTTCCAGCATCTCGGTTCGTCCCTCATCTATGCGTACGAGGTAGAGTGGCTCTTGAGCGATCGCCTCACCATCCCTCCCTTCACCGACTCGGACCGCCCGCTCGCCCGGGTCGAGCCGTTCCTGACCGAACAGGCCCATCTTCTCCGAGAACCGCCGGGCCTCGGTAGACAGGTTTAAGCCTCCAAATCGACCACTGTATTCCGATGGAGCCCAGCGATCTCTCTCGACGCCTTGGGGATTTCTACCTCGTCGCCAGCGAGGTCCTTCGCGATGTGAAGGATATCACGGAGCAACAGGTCAAGCACTGGATCGTGAGCCCGTTCCTCGTGAGCCTCGGCTGGGACCCGCACGATAAGCGCCAGGTGTTCCTGGACTATGCCATTCCCGGTGGCGACACGCATGTCGATGCCCTGCTCGACGTCGAGGGAAAGCCGCGCCTCATCATCGGCGTCGTGAAGGGAGGGGCCACCGGGGACCTGAAGCATCTTGCCCAGGGTGCACGCTCGGCCGGCGCCCCGCTCCTCCTACTCACCGATGGCGGTCAGTTCTCTCTGTACTATGTGGAGGAGAGCGATGCGGAGACGATCCTTTTCGACCTCTCCTTGAAGGAGCTCGCCCAGAACGCGGAAGCGCTCATGGGCCTGACCGCCGAGTACCGCCTTTCGGACACGGGCATCAACGAGCTTCGAAAGTCCGCGATCCGCCTCGTCGTGCTTCAGATGCTCGAAGAGAACTCGGAGAAGACGTTCGATGCCATGGTGAGCTGGGTGCAGTCCCAGGTATCCCCGGGCGCGCTCGATGACACCACGGACCATGCGATCCGTGAGGCCACGATGATCTGGCTCACCGAGGAACATTTCTCCATGCCCGCCTTCGCCCCCGGCGCGGATGGTCGCCGCCACACGGACCTCAGGGCCACGACGGCGCGCGATTGGGAACCGTTCCCGCGCGGCCCACCGGGTACGTTCCAGTACAAATTCGATACGAAGAAAACGCTGGACCTCCGCCAATCCCCGAAGGATATCCGGGAAGCACTTCGCGTGCAGGGTCTACGCACCCCAACGGCGACAGCGCTGGGGGGTTTCTACTACGCCCTTCGAAAACGCGCAGGGCTCGACGGTCGCAGCAACTAGTTAGCCGGCGGCCTGAGGGGACGGGCGTCTCCAGACCAGGTGCGAGTCCCCGAACTCGTGCCAAAGAAGGCCGGCGGACTCCGCCGTCCGATACGCTCGGTCGAGCCGGTCGGGGGGGACGAGAGCGTTCATGAGCGCGAGATGGGTCGTGCCCGTGTCGTGGAGACCCGTGAGAAGACCGTCGACACTCGTGACCGGCCGCGCCGGACGGAGGTACGCCTGGGTGAACCCTTGTGTCGGCCGAGGTCGGCCGCCGTACATCGCCGACTCCAGCGCTCGAAGCACGGTCGTCCCGACCACCACGACGCGGCCGCCACGACGCCTCGTAAATTCGATCGCATGCACCACGCGAGCGGGAACGTCGAAGGGTTCAGGGAAAACCGGACGGTACCCCGGCAGAACATCGCCTTCCTCGAGGCTCGAAACCCCACTGTGAAGCACGATGCGCTCGACCCGGACGCCCCGCTCCGTCAATGCCGCGAGCGTCTCCGGAGTGAAGGGACGTGCCGCGGACGGCATTTCCGCGCTTCCCGGAACTCGCGCGAAGATCGTCTGATACGCCGCGAGCCCGAAGTCCGCCTCGGCGTACCCGTAGCGGATGGGTGAGCCGAGGGTATGCATCGCCCCGGGCGCGTCCCCCGAGATGCGAACGAAAGCGAGTCGACGGATGCCGGGATACCGGCCAATCACACGCGTTGAGAGGCCTGCGGCTTCGAACTCCTCCCCCGCGTCCAAGGGGACCGGACCGGGGCGCGAGGGGCTCCATCGTGGTTCTGCGAGCCATACGTTGTCGCCGAAGTCGGTGCTCAGGTTGAGACGGAACTCCCCAAAATCGGCTCGCGCGGGAAGACTCGCCGGCAAGGTGGCGCTCTCGTTAACGACCAGAAGGTCCCCCGGGAGAAGTTGACCGGCAAGTTCGGTGAAGGGAACTACCCGGTCGCTCGAGCCGTCGCTCACGAGCAAGCGAACGGCGTCCCTGCGATCCTTGTCCCATTCGACCGGATGCCCTGCGATACGGCGGACGAGCTGGCGGGACAGGGCCCCGGCTCGCGTCATGCCGTCAGAGCCTCCCACCGTTCGGATTGGGCTTCGAACCGTAGGCCATTGATCCGCCTGCCCGGTTGACCCAGCAACCATGCCCAGAAGGGAAGCGTCACGTCCGGAAGGGGCCGGGCGGAGAATGCTTCCGCCGTAAAGGCGGGTCGCACTCCAGGCGTCCGCATGTCCCCCGGGTCGACGATGACGACAGCCACCTGGCTCGTCTCGAGCTCCGTCGACAATGTCTTCCCCAGGAGGTCGAGCGCGGCCTTCGTGGAGCCGTACGCCCCCCAACCTTCGTACCCACCCTTGGCGGCATCGCTCGAGATCATGACGATCTTCCCTCGCGAGGCCGCGAGGAGCGGGAGAACAAGCTGGGTCAGAGCGAGTGGCGCAACCACGTTGGTCTCCAGGATCCGTCGGAACACGGGGAGGGGGTACTCGGTAAGGTTCGGCAACGGGGTCCGACCCAGCAGAGCGGCGTTGTGGACCAACAAGTCGAGTCGTCCCCGTTGTTGAGCAGCGCCAAGGAGTCTCTTTCGGTGGGTTGGGTCCGCGACGTCGCCGGGTACCATCGTAACCGCGGCTCCCAAGCCACGAAGTCTTCGGGCCTCGCGCCGAAGGGGCCCGTCGTGACGTCCGTCGATCACCAGGTCAAAGCCCTCGCCCGCCAGGAACCCCGCGAGCGTCGCGCCAAGGCCACGGCTCGCGCCCGTGACGAGGGCCACTCTGCGCTCCGGGGTCGTTGTCGGCGTCATGGGGGGTTTGGCCGCGGCCGGATTAGGAACCGACAGACCCCTGCACCAGCAACAACGCGGTGCGAAGTGGCAACGTTGGCGTCCAGCAGAGATTCGAACATCCGCCGTTCGACTTCGCACGCCTCGGGAAACGTGCTCGCGAGAGAAAGAATCGGACAATTGTGTTCCAGCATCTCGTGGACCGAACTTCGGCGGGTACCGGTCTCGGCCATGTACCCTCCTTCGTCCCGGACTCGCGCGAGGGTGGCGACTCGCTCGGTCAGCGTGCCCTTCGTGAATTCGTTCACGTGTCGGTCGTGGACCTCGTGCGCGCGTTGTTGGAGGAGCTCCACCACCGCTTTCCGGCCCAAGCGATCCTCGATGAACTGCATGGCACTTCGTGACATCTCGGCGTACGCTTCAGGGAAGAGACGTGCCGAGCGTGGGGTGAGCTCGAAGTACGCGCGCGGTCGACCAACGCCGTTGTTCCGGCTCGACCGAGAAACGAGCCCCGCGGTCTCCAAGGCAGCGAGGTGTCGAAGCGCGGCCACCTTCGAAATTCCGAGCTCCGACGCCAGGTCGGTGAGAGAAAGTGTGGAGCGACGTTTCAGAAGGTCGAGGACATCTCGCTTCGGAGGGGAAAGGCCGCGGGGAACCTCGGCGGGGTCATCCATCGTCATCAAGGAGAGCAGGTCGGCTGGGTTTATACACCTTAGGGATTACAAATTAAACAAATCTCCAGTCCCGGCCCCGTCGGGGCGCGACGGGGCGCTCGCCGCACCAGGCGGTCTGGAAACACGGCCGAGTCGAAACCCTCTCATACTAGATTTGCGACATCCATCGTAGGTGCGTTGATGGAGCTCGAGATCGTCCCCGGTCTTGTCCCGAGTCTTCTCGCGACCCTGGCGCCCAACGAATCGCTCTATGGAGAACATGGCATCATGCTGTACAAGGAGCCGACGGTCAGCGTCGGACGAAAGACGACGTCGGGTGGCGGAATTCTGAAGACCATGGAACGGACCACGGTAGGCGGATTCCCGTTCTTCCTGACGGAGTTCACCGGGCCCGGTCACGTCGCTCTGTCGCGGGACGGTATCGGCGAGCTCAGGGTCATGGATCTTGCCCCGGGGGAGATCTTGGACGTGGCCGAGGGGTCGCTCGTCTGCGCGGAAAATCGCGTCGGCTATGATATGATGTACATCAAAGGGACCCACCGTCCGGGCCGGATCGTGGGTCTCTGGATGGACCGCTTGACGGGACCCGGGAAAGTCGCACTCCACGGGTACGGCAACATCATCTCGATGGGGCTCGCTCCTGGAGAGAAGATCACCTGCGACATGGGCTCATTGTTCTTCAAGAGTGCCAGCGTTCAGGCGCAGACCCAGAACCTTCCCTTCGGTCAGGGCCTGCTGGGAAAGCTCGAATCCTTCGAGGTCCTCGAGCTCACCGGTCCCGGGCAGATCGCGCTCGAAACGGTTGACCCGAAGGAGCCCCACTACTAGCAGCAGGAGAACCCGATGCCGATCCCCGAAGAATTCATCAAGAAGCGAACCGAGGTCACGATCAGCCGAGCGAGCTTGCAGGACCTCAACTGCAAGAACTGTGGTGCCAAGATCGAGGTGAAGAACATTCAAGGCGGGTATGCGAAATGCGAGTACTGCGGTGGCTCCTTCTCGCTCGCCGTGGATGGGCGGTCGGTGGCGCCGTAGGTCCTTCATGCAAGCGGACACCGTCGGGGGGATCACACCCGCCGTACTGGCGAGCCTACGGCCGGGCGAGAAGATCCTGGCCGCGCACGGCATCATGCTCTACAAGGAACCCAGCGTCAGGTTCGGTCGCCGAACGATGAAATCTCTCGGGGTCAACACCTCGCATCTCATGCGCATGCGTAGCGCGAGCGGAGGGGAGGAGCAGTACTTTTTCGCGGAGTTCGAAGGCCCGGGGCACGTGTCGTTCTCGCGCGATAAGGGAGGAGAAGTTCGGGTCATGGACCTTCCGCCCGGACAAACGGTGCAGTTGCGTTCAGGACACTTGATCTGCTTTGACGAGAGCATCCGCTACTATCCGAAGATCATCGCGAGCTACCAGGTACGCAAGGGCAACGAGACCGAGACCGTCAACGTGGTGGTCGATGAATTGACAGGCCCCGGCACGATCGTCTTTCAGGCGTACGGCAACATCCTCTCCTTCCAGCTCCGACCGGGCGAATCCATGCGGACCTCCTTGGAGGCGCTCCTTCTCTCGCAGAACACGGTTGGGATGCGGGTCGATTTTCTCGGACAAGCTCTCCAGAACGCCCTCGGCGGTGTCGGTCTGGGGAGCGTCGGCCAGATGTTTGGCCTGGGGAACGCCATGATGGGGACGAACCCCAACCAGAACCAGGCCCCGGTGATCGATCTTGTGGGACCCGGGCAGGTCATGGTCCATAGCGGAACCTAGCGAATCCCATGAAACTCGACCTCAAGGGCGAATTCATACCGGTCTGCCTCGCTCAGCTCGACCCCGGCGAGGAGATCTACTGTGAGGGCGGACTACTCGTCTTCAGCGACCCGTCGATCCAATTCCAGGTCCGTTGGATGACCCAAGGCGGCATCCGTGGGGTCGTGCGTCGGAGTCTCATCGGTGGCGTGCCGTTCCACCAGCACGTCTACCGGGGACCCGGGTACGCGGCGTTCAGCCGATTCCGTCCGGGCGAACTCCGCACCCTCGACCTCCGTCCCGGCGAAATGGTCGACATCGCGGAGCACTCCTTGTTGCTCGCAACGAACAGTGTTCGCTACGACACCGCCTACGTCCCCGGAACGGGACGCATCGGGCGCATGATCGGGTTCTGGCTCGACCGGCTCACGGGGCCCGGGTCGATCGTTTACCAGGGTCACGGCAACATTCTCATGTTCACTCTCGCCCAGGGTGAGGTAATCGACATCGATCATGGCGCCCTCCTTTGGAAGGATGCCTCGGTCCAGGTCCAGGCTTTCAACCAGCCGCTGGGTGGAGGGGTGCTGGGTCATGCGATGAGCTTCGAGGCCTTGCGCGTGCAGGGTCCGGGGCGACTGGCGCTTCAAACCCTGGACCCCACGCACTCGTATGCGTCACCCGAAGGGAAGTCCTAGGTCCGTCTCTACTTACTTAGAGGATCGCTGGCGGGGGCCACCGGTGGCGATGGCGGCGGACGACGTTCGCGAACGAACCGAGCCCCGATCCTGCGTAGCGTGACGAGACGCCGTCCCAAATAGCCCTCCACGACCGTCAGCAAGTGACCATCTTCCCAGGCGAGGCTCCGCGTGGCCGGTACCGCGATCACGTAGCCGATCGCGATCAGGAGGAAGAGCAGCGGCACCTCCACGAACGAGGGCGACCATCCGGTCAGTCGAAGGAGGACAAACACCGGAGTGAATACCGCCGCCACCGCGAGCAGCGGTTTTCCGAGCGACCACGAGAACGGATGAACGACCGCGCGGGAATTGATCTCCGCGAGGCAGAGCGCGGGGAGCGCAACCACCGACGCGGAAAAGGCAATGGCGGCGCCGACCACCCCCACGAGCGGGACCAGCGCGAAGGAACCGACAACATCGATCGTCGCGCTGATCGCAGTGGCGCGCACCAGTGGGCCCAGTCGGCCGAACCCGGTGAGGACGGCCGTCGACGGCCCCAGAAGGCTGGCCACGAAGGCGCCGGAGCTCACGACCGCGAGGACGAGGGGAGCCTGCGCGTACGCGGGCGTGGCTACCTTGTCCCCGTAGAGGAACATCAGGGAGGCTTGCGGGAAGAACACGAACAGGAGGAAGAACGGAAAGCTCAGGAGAAGGATCCATTTGGTGATCACGGCGTAACTTCGACGCAGCTCCTCAAAGTCCCCTCGGGCATGGAGCCGCGCGGCCACGGGGAGCATGATGAACGCGAGGGAGGTGATGCCGAGCGTGACCAGGCGCCCCAACGCGAGGGCCGCGTTGTAGCTCCCTGCGACTTCGACCGGTTGAAGGAGGCCGACCACAAGCGTGTCCGCGTTTCCGGGAACTACGAGAGCGAGGCCCACCAGGGCCAACGGCAAGGAGAAAAGAAGGAGGGATCGAGGGGTGGTCCGGGGGGTATGGTCGATGGCCCCGCCCCTGAGGCGCAATCCCTCGGGAACGGATTCCAGTTGTTTTCGTTTGGTGAGGGTGTAGACGACGAGCCCGGCGAGCGTGATGGCCCCCGCGATCACATAGGCGATAACGGCGCCGGTGAGCCCCCAGCCCAGGCCCAGGAGCGCCCCGAGGAACACCAGCGTGAGCGCCGGACTTACGACGAGAACCGTCAGCACATACGGGAGAACGTTCTCATGTCCTTGGAAGAACGACGTCAAGAGGGTCTGGACCATGACGAGCGCCAAGTAGATCGACAAGTACGCAAGGACCGGTGCGAAAAGTGGGTCCCGAACCCAGCTCGCCAGGAGCCCGGCGCTCGGCACCAGGATCACCGGCACGGCGATGGCCGCGACCAGCGTGATCCAAAATCCCACCCGCATAATCCGACGACGTTCCTCTACGAACGGGCTATGCGCTATCTGGCGGGCAATGGCGGTGGGTAGTCCGAGATTCAGAATCGCCTGGACCAGAGTGAAGAGCGAAATCCCCAGGGTAAGTACGCCGAACTCCTGGACCGTGAGAAAATGAACCAGGGCGACCCGAACGCCGAACAGAATGGCTAGATTAAGGAGCTGACCAACGAACGCGAGAAGGGAGCCTTGGCCGAGGCTCTCCAAGGAGTGCCGCTCGGGCGCCGCTATTTTCGACGGCACCGGTTCCGCCGACAACCGCCCTTCGCCCCACTCTCGAGTTACTTCTCACTTCCTCAGAAGCGATAAAGGTGCCCAGGGAGGCGAAGCGAGCGAAAACCGGCTCGGCCACCGGTTGAGGACAGCTCGCCGGAAAACCTACGGGTTAGGATGTTCCCCAACGTCGGAGCTGGTCCCCTCCGCCACTTCGTCGTGGGAGCTGTGGGACCGACGGGCACCCCGAAGGCCGACCGCGGCGGCAACGACGAGAACGGCGGCGAGAGCGGCGTACTCCTCAAAGAGCGTTAGATTGCTCTGGGGGTGCGAAACGGTCGGGGCGAGAAACAGCGACGTCATCGGGCCGAAGGAGGTCAGGTTCGCGCTCTGGCCCAGAAATGGAAGCCCCAGGAGCCACTCGATCGTGCCTAGAAGGTTCACGTCCGTTGCATTCCCGTCGTAGACGTATCCGGCGCGTGCGAAGGGTCCCGTCGCGACGAAGTAGACGTTGCCTCCCGAGGTATTCAGAAGCCCGCCGGAATGGGGCGTGGAACCCGCGTCATCATAGGTCACGAAGAAGACCGTGGAGTGGGCCCAAGGGAGGGTGAGCCATGTGGTAAGGTGCTCCGCCAGCCACGCATCGGCGCGCTGGAACCCCTGTTGCCCGCCGGCCTTCATCTGGCCGCTGTCCTGTAAGTCGGGGCTGATCCATGTGAAGACCGGTACCTCACTCGCGTTTGCCGCCGATAGCCAAGTGCTGAAGGGCACGTCGTGCTCGTCGCACAGCGTGGCGTTGTTCCACACATCGGAATAACTAATGAACGGGTTCGATGTGTTCGTGTAGTTGGAATTCGTGAAGTTCACATTGGAGTTGTTGCTGCAGTTTCCTACCATCCCTTCCATGGCGGCTGTCCAGCCTAGTCCGGCCTGATCGAGCTCGTCCGCGAGATTGGTCGCCATCACATCGCCAGGGCCTGGGACACTCATCGGCGGTACGGTCCCATTCGGGCCCGTCTGACTGCACCAGGCGGGCTCGATGACGCCCGAGGTCGCTGCGATCTCGCTACCTATCCCGGGCGGACACGTGGCATTGAAGCTGGCCGCCTCGGCGGAGGAGCTCAGGAGACTCCCTTCGTACGGCTCGCGCACGATGACCGAGGCGGGCTGGTCTTGCATCATGATGACCACGACGTGCTGGATACCCTTCGGCGGTTGCGGTAGCGGGGAAGGAACGCTCTGAGCTCGCGCGATGAACGGGCCCGTGGGATAGGGAAGGAGAAGAACGAGGACCGCTAGCGCGAGCACGCAGGATGCGGTGAGGAGAGATGCACGAGCGCGCGTACTCGGTAGCACGGGAATCTGAAACGATTCGACCCTCACATTACCCTATCCCTACGACCCTGGGTGTAGCGGGGCCGAGCCAATGTTGCGAGGGGACGACGGGCGCCGTCGCAAGGGCATTCTTAGTTAGGGTTCGAAGAGATTGGGGCGCTGCTTTCGTTGCGATCCGGCGACGTCCTAGGACCCGGGGGCTGCTTAAAGACGGTGACGGTCGATTCCGTGGAGTTCGCCCCGAGCATGATGAGCTCTTTTGCGTCTGGCGAGCCGCTGATCTGGGCGCCGAGCCCGAGCCCCCAGCGCAGACGAAGTGACTGCTCGGGGCGGTATTCGAGCAAGTACGATCCCGTCATCGGCGTGCTGGAGCCTGGCAACGTGGTCCGGGCGCCCGAGATCGACGTGTTTGCCACGTCGCTAACGTACACCAAGCGACGGCTCTTCGGGAGGAGGACAACAGCCCGCGCCTCGGGGCTGTTCGGGTCCACGGACGGGGGAGGCAAGGCGATGACAGTGGCGAGCGATGGGTTCGCGCTGGGGTCGGCGGCGAACTCGCGGTCCAGCATCTGACTCACGCTGGCGCCCTTCGATTGGACGACGACTTTCGGTTCTACTCCCGAGCCGCGGAGTCCTCTCGCAAGTCGCTCCGCCTCGGCAAGCCTCGAAGGGGCCGAGACCAACACCAGCTCACTGGTACCGGTCACCAGGGTGATGGACAAGAGGTCGCCCAGCAGAGATCCCGAGCGAGCCCCCGGTTCAGGAATACCACGGCGGGGGGCAGGCCCCACCCGGAGAAGCGTGAGAAGGATGCGAATGCCGTCCTGTGCGGCATGGAGCTTGGCCGCCCCTACTCGCTCACCATAGCTGATCGGGAACTGGGTGACCGTGTACCCGCGCTGGTAGGCCTTCATGAAAAGCTCGGCCTCAATATCAAAGCCGAGGGATTCTAACTCGAGGTCCAAACCTACCGACAGGTCCAAGCTCCAGAATCCGCTGCACACGTCCAAGATCGGGCGGTGACTGAGCCGCGTTGCCACGTAATTGAGGAGATTGTTCCCGACACGATGAATGATCTCGCGGGCGGCACGGGTAAGGGTTCGGTCAGGGGACCGAATACCCACAACGAGCTGGCTCCCCGATCGGAGCAGCGAAATCGCGGGCCCGACAGCGTCCCCCGGATACGTAGAATCCGCATCCATGACGACGGCATACCGCGCGCCCTGCGTTCGAACGTAGGCGAGGGCCTCGCGAACGGCGCCTCCCTTGCCACGGCTCTTCTGGTGCAGAATGGTGACGCCTCGTTGCCGAGCAACATCCAACGTCCGGTCCTTGGATCCTCCATCAATCACGACAGCGGCGATCTTATGGCCGGCCGCACGAAGCTCCCCGAATGGGATTTCGTCTAGCGTGCGGGCAAGACCGCCTTCTTCGTTCAGTGTGGGGAGGATGACGACCGCTTCCAATCCCTGAATCGACGGACCCTCAGGTACTCGACCTGTTCGAGTTGCGGATGCCTCTGCGGACGGTGCCCTTGCTACCAAGGTCTTGGATTGAACGGGCAAGCATGTAGGATGGGGTATAAATGTGTGGTCCGAATCTCATTTCCTCTCAGAAACGGGTTATCCCCGTGGGAACGGTCCATTCTACTGGCTTCAAGCCGCCTCAAGGCTGAATCCTCCTTAAGAGCGTCGCCTTGGAGGCACGAAGGGGCTATCAGGAGGCACGGAAGTGATTCGCTGGGACTTTCGCCCCATGTTGAGACCCCACCGGCCGCAGGGCTGGATGGCCATCGTGGCCATGATCATCACTGCCGTGGTCGTAAGCTCGGCCGCTCTTGGTGGCGCTTCCGGAAGCGTCCGGACGTCTCCCGTCCCCTCGAGGCTAGCACTCCCGTCCCCCGAATGGGCCAATGCTTCGTCCGCGACCCGTCACGGCTATGTGGGGGAACCGATGGATTGCGCTCCACAGATCGGACCCTCGTGCGCGTCGGCGCTCCAGCCCGCGGCCATTGTGCCGGGCGAGCCCATATCCTGGATCAATCTGACCGGGGTCAGTGGTCTAGCTCCCGCGACATCGAGTGGGGCCGGGCGCTACGACGCCGGAATGGCGTTCGATCCCGCGAGCCAACAGTACATTCTGTTCGGAGGCTGCGCGCCATCCTGCGCGACTCCCGCCGGTGATACCTGGGCGTACCATTACACGCAGTGGGTCAACGAGACCCCGGGGACGTTGAACGGGACCGATACCCCGAGCCCGAGATTCGGTCCTCTCATGCTGGACGACCCGGCGATGAATGCCATCGTCCTCTATGGTGGAGCTTCCGGTCTCTACACAACGGAGGGCCAAGCCCCGACGGGCCTCAGCGACGTCTGGCTGTTCTCGGGGCGAAACTGGTCTCCCTGCAATTCCTGCGACCCAACCGCCCCTCCCGGCCGATGGGATGCGGCCGCGGCATATGATCCCAGTAACGGCGCCATCCTTCTTTTCGGAGGTGCGACGTCCGAATTGGGCGGTGTCGAACCCCTCGGCGATACGTGGGTGTTTGTGAACGGAGTATGGTCCCAGGTGCGCTTCGGTGGCCAACCCCTCTGTGGAGGAGTTGGTCAAGGGA
>JBAUTP010000283.1:0-3134 GCA_049582265.1 Thermoplasmata archaeon | reverse complement strand
GGAGAATGTCGAGGTCAGATTGGCGGCTCCTGCTCACCCTTCGTCGGAATCCCGAGGCGAGTATAGCGGAACTCGCGGCGGCGGTCGGCCAATCGACCAGAACGACATCCCGCCGGTACGACTCTCTTCTTGAGGGAGGAGCACTCATGTTTGATCCGATCCTCGAATTCTCACACTTCTTCCAGACCCTCGCGGTTCTAGTTGCGACCATAGGACCTGCGAATATGCGGGAGCAGGTCGAACGCGAGATTCGAGGGATGCATCCGCAATCGATTCACAGCTGGGGTCCTACACTGTCGAGCCCCGAAGAAGAAAAAGGAACCGTATTCCTATTGGTGAGCGCGCCAACGGCGGCCGAACTCGATGAGCTGACGGGGCGTGTGGCTCACATCCCCGGAGTGGTCCACGTCATGCTTTGGTACGGTCGGGCGACTCTGCCGGTTCAGTCCTGGCTGAGCGAGCGGATCGAGAGTGTAGTAGGATTGAGTAGCCCGGCCAAGTGAGCCTCTCATTTCGGGCGGGGATCCATGGGCTATTGGACCCACCGGCACCTGTTCAACCCCTCGGATGGGACGCCCAGAACTCGTGAGAGAGGGCCGGCAATCGTTCCTTGGGTAAGATTACATAAGGAAACTGCCAAAGATATCGAGTCACTATATGGCCGCCAACTTCGACTACTGGTAACCTATAACGCCACATAGTGCTTCGACCTCACCAATATTCTCCATGTCCACCACAACAATTCAACTGGACACCCACGTGAGAGACCAGCTCAAGTCAGTGGGAAGGAAGGGCGAAACCTATGGGGAGATCATCGAACGCCTCCTCAAAGTAGCCAGCTACACCGAATTCATGGAGGACCAGTATCGAATTCTGCAAGAAGAAAAGCGCTGGACCCGATTGAAAGATGTTCGATGAGCCGGGAAGTATTGCTCTCATCTCGTGCGAGGCGTGACTTCGAAAGGCTGGACCACGATGTGAAGGAGCGAGTCCGGCATGCTCTGCATGAGTATTCCAGGACCGGAAGGGGCGAAGTGAAGCGTTTGCATGGCTTGCCGGGTGAGATTGATCTCTTTCGATTGCGCATCGGCGACTGGAGGATCATTTATGCATTGGATCCCCACGCGATCCGCGTAACTCGAATCATTCATCGCGGCGAGAGCTACGGCGGGCTAGAGTGACCGAAATTTTCAACCCCCAACATAGTGGATGGATGTGCTACTGTATGCACTCTCCGGGCGTGGCTGCCCACCGCTCGAAGGCATCGGCGTCCGGCGATTCGAACAGAACCAGTCCCCGCGGCAGATTTCAGCCCATTCGCGACGCGAAAGCCCGGTCGTGAGGGAAGATTTGGAAACCCGCTTCGGCAAAGTTGGGATCCCGCCTGAACGAAGAGCCCACTCCAGTCTCTCGCATCACCACGAAGCTGGTGAAATCGGTGAAGTTCCACTTCTTGTCAGGGCTCGAGACCATCAGTTCAAGACTCACTTCGACCGCGCTCTCTCCGATCCTTACACGTCGGCCCATGGTTACTCGGGTTCTGACAGGCGTGTCAGAGCCACCGTCATGTAACATAATCGTGTTTCATGATTTTATGAAGATGCTTCCTGCGTCTGTGGCTGAGAAATTCTTTTTGGTTTGACCGCCCCCGGCGAATCCCTGGGGGGGGGACCGCTCGCCAAGGGGCGATCACCGGAGGCTTTTTTACCTCATTGGGCCCTCATTCAACCGCTATAGCGGTGTTCTCTTGCGATCACCAAGAATACCGGCCCAATCCACCCTGGCCCTTGTCAGTGAAGTGGCTGGGCCGGCGGGGACCTGCCGGTGCGGAACGAAGCTCAGTTCGTTCACCCCTCGGCTTGCCATTCATGGGGTCCCGGACAGGGTGAAGGCACTCATCGAGTCAACCCGATTCTGCTCCCGGAGCTGCATTCGAGCCTTCTTCCTTGAGTCGATTGAGTCACTTGACGCTATGACTTCCGAGAAATCCCAACAAATGGTCAGCGACCTCCATCAAGTCTACCAGGATATGGTCCAAACATTCGCGGACTTTCTTCGGTAACGCGATAGCCGTGACCGAGAGCCAAGCGCCCTTGCGGGATCGGTGATCCAGGGGGGCCTGACGCTCACTTCCCTAACGAGGCGAGCGTGATGGAGAATCTACCGACGTTTCGTTGCGATCTACTTTGACTTAGGAAGACGCGTAAACCACCACTCGTTGCCCCAAGGGTCTTTGACTCCGCCCCGTCGGTCGTCGTCGGGGGCATCGGTGGGTTCGCGTACCGAAGTGGCTCCAGCATCCAAAGCCTTCCGATAGGCCGCGTCGGCATCGGGGACGTACAAGTGGATCATCGCAGGGAACATGGGACGGCCTGAGGGAGTTTCTCCCACCATCACCAGAGAGTCGGCAATCTGCACCTCGGCGTGGACCAGTCTACCTTCGTCGTCTTCGTGGTTGAAGGCCAGCCTTCCCCCAATGCCTTTCTCCATGAAACGAATGAGCCCACGCGCGTCGCTAACGGCCAGGTAAGGGGCGAGCTTTGGTGTTCGAGTTGGCTCCATGGCCGCTGATTCGCACGCTGAAGAAAAGGATGTTGGATTTCAGACAATCCGGACTGGGCGGTTCTGCGGAGGTCCGGACAGAGGGGGTGAGTTCGCCCCCCAGAGGACCCACTCTGTTAGAAATCGAGAATCTCACGCGGTGTCGCTGACTCGACTACTAACGCGCCTGGACAACGCGACGTTTGGAAAGGGAATCCTTTAATGCACGAACCTCGCGTTTACTCTAGTTAGAGCGGTGCGAGGCTCTTCCGCTTGTAGGGTCGATGAGTGTAAAGCTGCGGCTTCCCACTGAGTTACGCGAATTCCTTGCCCTTCCTGGACCGCAATCTTTGCTTATTCGGGGACCCCCAGGCTCGGGTAAGACGACCATCTCCCTCGCTCTCCTGGAGGCATTCGTGGGAGAGAAGTTTCTCATAACGAGTCGAGTGCCCAACTCCGAGCTCCACCGTGAGTTTCCGTGGCTCGGCGACAACGGTTCCCAAACGATTGCGGTAGTCGATACGACCCAATTCGATACCTCGATAGTCGACGTCTCCGAGAGACTGGCGGAACGACGACAGGTTGTCGAAGGC
>JBAUTP010000282.1:0-4562 GCA_049582265.1 Thermoplasmata archaeon | reverse complement strand
GGCGCGCACTCCTCACCCGCGGCCACCCGCCTGAGGGGGTCCCAGTCACGTGGAGACCGAGCGGCGGATCCCGGGCGCGTAGGTCGGCAGATTGAGCAGGTGGACCCCCACCAGGATCGCCCAAAGGAGAATCGGAGCCACGATCAATCGTTCCATTCCTCCGACCCCCAGGGGCCCGACGAGCCCGTAGGAGAAGAGGATGATCGCGACCGCCGTCACCAGTCCGGAAAGGAACGTGTAGAATCGGAAGCCCACCCAGCGCGTATCGCGGAGCATGGCGAAGGAGATGATCAGAAGGCCCAATGCCGCCGAGATGAACGTGAGGTCGGAGAAGATGCCGTGCAGCCCGTACGGTGACCCTTCCGGGTAACTGCCGACGAGGAAGGCACCGATGACCGTCAGGCCCAGGAAGCCCAACCCCACCCGTGCGGACGAACGGTCGGGAAATGCGGTCCGGATCAGTATCAGCGCGAGGATCCCAAGGATTCCCAGTACGCGGATCGAAATGTTGAACAGCCACGCCCAGGGAGAATGCGAGCCACCTAGGTCACTGATGTAGTTCCCAAAGTCAGTATACCCTGGGTACTCGAACTGTACGACGATCATGGCGACAATGAACTGCACGGCCCCGAGGATCAGCAGGGCTCCGCCACGATGGACGTTCCGGCGAACGAGAGGGCCAAGTCGACCCGAAGGTGGTGTTCGGTCGTTGTCGATCGACCCGTCTGACACGGTCAATCGCGCCGGGCGTTGCGTTCGTACGAGGCGTCGCTCGTCCGCTTGAGACGTGCCCCGTCACGGTCGCAGATAGGGCGCGCGCTCGGCGGCACGTCGATCACGTATCCGCCACCGCATTTCGGGCATTCATAGTACGGCATTGGTGCCTCCTGAACCCTACCCCGCTATATAAGGCGGTCCGGCTCCGATGAGGGTACATCCATGCCTCACTTCGCAGGACCCGGTGCGCGGGAACCGGGACGGGCCCGAGGCGCGCGCCACTCCTCGGGGGACCGCGGTCACCTCGGTCACCGGTCGCGGCCCGCCACCGCCGCGCGTGAAGGAGCCCGGAAAGAAGAAACGGAGAGGGAGGCAGTCGCCCGGTTCCGCCACGTCGATGCGTACCGAGTCGACCGGGAGTGGCAGCGATACGCTGGGACGCCTCAACGGGACCTTCTTCGCGAGATGCGCTTCAACCTTCTCGACCGGCATGCGACGTCTCTTGGCAGAGCGCTTGAGATCGGCCCAGGGCCAGGACGGTTCATGCGACACATCGGCACCTCCCACGCCGAGCGGGTGGGTCTGGACCTCTCCCTTGAGATGCTACGTTCCCTACGGACTCGGTGGGCCGAGTTCGGCCAAGGCGACCCACTTCCCTCGCTCATCACAGCTAACGGGATGCTCCCCCCATTCCGGGAAGGCACCTTCCAGGAAGTCGTGGTCCTAGGGAACGTGCTCGGATTCTCGGGCGAGGACATCGAGCCGGCTCTTGGATCCTTCCGCCGCCTGCTCGCGCCGTCGGGGTCTCTTGTCCTGGAGTTCTCAGCCGGTCCTGGAACCCGGTCCTGCTACCTGGGTCGACTGCCGGCCAGCTCGCTGCCCCGAGTCTTCGAATCGCCGGTACGCTTGCTCGTTGCCCGCGTCGCCCGTGAGGGCTACGAGATGCTTCGGGTGCGCCGAACGTCAGCCGGGGCTCATCGTCGTCGGTCCCTCGAACACGTCGAGGTGTCGCTGGAACAGAGCGGACTTCGCGTGCTAGAGAAGCTCGCGGTCGCACCGGCCCTCGGCGGGGACCCGAGCCGCCTTCGTGGACCATTCTCTCCGCGCGCCTGGGAACATCTCGTCGCGATGGAGACCGAGCTCGGACACCGTCCCGAGGCCTTCCCGGGAGCCGCGGCCGTTCTGGTCGTCGCGCAGGACCTACGACCCGTAGCTGAGCAGATTCCCACCAACGGTCCCTGAGGGAGGTACGGCACACAAATTTCGAGGGAAGCGATTAAGTACGGGAGCCCCACCTGAATATACATCCGAGGTCTCCCTTGGCGAGGAACCAAGCCGGCGCCTCGGGGTTCTGGTCTGGTGGCGGGGAAGTCGTTCCCACCCGTGCCGCCCGCGTCACCGTCCCCTCCGCCCAGGACCTTGAGATCGCCAAGCAAGACGCCCTTCTCCAGCTAAAGATCGGCCGGTCAGCCCACTATTACATCGTTCTCGTTTCCGCCGCGCTCCTGATCGACGGCTTCATGGTCCTGTTCTTGGCACCGACGCAGTTTGGATCCGGAGCGGTGACGATCCGGGATCTCTACTACGTCATTCTTCCCATGGTCGGAGGAGTTTACCTTTCGTTCTTCAGCCTGCGGCTCAAGTGGGAGGATTTCCAATTTTGGCCCTGGGAGCACCACTTTTGGGCCACGGTGGGCGCCGTCCTTCTGAACATTTTCGTGGTCTTCCTCTTCATCGCAGACCTGGCGCATGTCGGCCCCACCGCCAATTGGTCGCTGGGCGCCTGGTTCTACCCGTTGAGCCTGTTCGCGATATCCGCGCCCATGGCGGCACTAGCCATGACGTGGCCTGGATGGCCACGCGCCAAACTGCTCAGCTTGATGTCCGCCCTAATCCCCGTGGCCTTCGGCTTCGTCACGCTCCTCCCGTCCCCCAATCTGACCACGACGGTGAACGCCCTTGCCGTCACCCTTTTTGCGGGAGCCTTCCTCTACCAGACCAGCGGCTCGTTCCTTCACCTCATGGCCTCGGGCACGGAACCGCACGCGCAAGCCACGATCGTGGCGAGCCAGAGCCGCATGTTCCAGCTGGCCGAGGACGTCCGACGGCGCGAGGACATCCTGCGTCAGCGGGAGGCGCTCCTTGCCCGGCGAGAATCGGAAGTTCAGGTCAACCTCGGAAGCATTGCACGTCAGAAAGAATCCATCGGACTAGCTCGCAACCAGATCGACGACATTGAGCGAGAAATGCAAGCGCGCTCGGATCAGCTCACCAAGGACCAGGTGGAGTGGGCGGCCAAGCACGGGGAGGTCAACGGACGGCTACAGACGCTCGACGACCGGGAATCCGCCATTCAGATCCGGGAGGAAGAGGTTCAGCATCGGGCTCCGCTTGTCGCCGAACGCGAACAACGCGTGGTCGCCAAGGAAAGCGAGGTCGTCCAAACCGCCGCCACACTAAGCCAACGCGCCAACGAGGTCAACCGAAGGGCGCAACAGGTGCAAGACCTGGAAGCGCGCCTGGAATCACGGCGCCAGGAGGTCGACAAGCGCAGCCTCGAGCTGCTGCAGCAGGAGAGCGAGCTCAGGACCCGACTTGCCATCGCCGGTACATCGACGCGAGTCCCCGACCCCTTGGCCATCCGTACCAAGGACCTTGAGACGCGTGAAGCACGAATGGCGCAGCTCAAAATGGTACTGGACGAGCAGAACGGGATTCTCGGTCGAAAGGCCCGCGAGGCGGAAGCCCAGCTCGCGGAAGCGCGTCAGCGCTCGGAAGTGCTGGCCCAGCGGGAGGCCGCCCTGCGGCAGCGGGAAGGAACTCTCGCCCAGAGGGAATCCGACCCTACGCTCACCTCCCCACCCGCAACCGAGCGACTTCGCCAGCTTCAAGAACGGCTCAATAACTACAGTGCGCAGTACGCCGAGCTCGAGCGTCGGAGCGCCGAACTTACGGCTCGAAAGGCGGAGCTCGAGCGACAGTCCGGGCTGTTCGCGCAACGGGAAGCGCTGATGAAGCAGCGTGAAGCCCTCTTGACGTCCGAGCAATCCAAGAGTGACACCTCGATGCAGTCGCTAATCGAACGGCAGAAAGCGCTCGAGGACCGCGAAGAAAATCTCCGGCTCCGCGAAGCAGCCCTCGAAGGCCTCACGGCCCCAGTACCGGCCGCGGCCGCGACAACTTCGCGTACGCCCGCTTCGCGCCGATCGGGATTTGGCTGGCGACGGAGAGGCGAGATGGGTTCCTCCTCGCCGCCGGAGACAGAGGCTGTCGCCCTTCCGCCTCCTGCCGCCACGGACGTCGTCACGTCGCCCATCGCGGCGACGCGCAGCCCGACCGGTGCCACCGCGCGGGTCCCCAGTGACCGTCAATCGACAGGGATCCGCCGCTTGGATGAGCTTTTGAGCGGTGGCGTTCCGTCAAGGTCCCATCTCTTGCTTCTGGGCCCGCCGTACATCGGAAAGGAACTCGTGCTGTACGCCTTCATTGCCGAGGGCCTTCGCCAAGGTCAGCCCGCGGTCGTCGTAACGACCTCCCGGCCTCCGGAGGAGATCTCCGCGGCGCTACGGAACATGAGCTCTGGCATCTTGGATTCCGACCTCCCCTCGCGCATGACCTGGATCGATGCGACGGGCGGGTCCACCTCACCCAAAGCTGCGAGCGCCTCGGCGGGCAAGGTGGTCGTCAACGGTCCCAGCGACCACGCGGCGATTTTGAGCTCGCTGGTGGGTACGATGAAACGGTACGAGGGCCGGTCCCCGGCCGGGATACGGGTGGGATTCCTCGGCCTCCCGGCCTCCTTAGGGGGAGCTGATTCGGACGGTGGGTTCCGATTCCTCCAGAAC
>JBAUTP010000281.1:0-5415 GCA_049582265.1 Thermoplasmata archaeon | reverse complement strand
CAGGGGGCCGAACCCGTGTGCCGGGATGATGTACCAGCTCACGAAGGTCGCCGTTGCGCTCGCGACGCCGACCGGGATGAGGCTCCGTGGCCTCCACTCGAACAGGAGGAGCTCGACCGACAGCAGCACGGCGGAGACGGGCGTGTTGAAGATCGCGGCCATCCCCGCGGCCGCCCCCGCCACGAGGAGGGTTTTCCGCTCCGTGGCGGTAAGCCGGAGGAACTGTCCGAAGACCGAACCCAGGGCCCCGCCCGTCATGATGATCGGTCCCTCAGCGCCGAAAGGACCGCCGGTGCCGATGGAGATCGCCGAGGATATGGGTTTGAGCACCGCGAGCTTCGGGGCGACCCGACTTCGGTCGATCAGAATCGACTCGAGCGCCTCGGGAATTCCATGTCCTCGGATACGTTCGGAGCCGAACCGGGCCATCACCCCAATGATGAGCCCGCCGGCGACCGGGACCCCGATCGAAAGAACCCCCCAGGTGTTAGCGGGTGGTAACGTCGCAACGGATAGGCGCCCGTAGTAGAACAGGTTCGTGAAGAAACCGATGAGGTCGTAGAGAGCCGCGGCGACCAAAGCCCCGATGACCCCGACGAGGACGGCGAAGATGGCAATGCTGACCATCCGGCGGTCCGAGGTCGTGAAGTCCCCGAGGTGGTCTGCGCCCGGAGCCCGCCGTGGAGGGGGCATGCTAGGTTCCACGTGGTGCCTCCCCGGGCGGCCTACCTCCGCTCGAGACACGAGGCGCCTGACTGCGACGGACTTCGGAGAAGCCTCGGCCGAGGGACCGCACAGCCGGCTCCCCTTACTCGCCGATCAACAGGACCGAACGCCGAAAGTTCCCGGCCACATACTTGCTGACGCTCCCGCGGACCCACTTGCCGAGCGATGGCTTCGCTCGTGTTCCCAGCACGATGAGGTCACAATCAGCGTAGTCGGCGTACTCGCAGATCCGTTGACCGGGATCGCCATGCAGGATCCGGATGGGAACCTCTCGCCCGCTCGGACCCAGCGAGTCGAGCAACCGCTTCCGAAGCTCCTGATCGATGGTGATTTCCTCCTGGTTGGCGGGGGATCCGTCAACCTCGTTCGCGGGGGCGGTGGTAGGCCGCATAATCACGTGACAGACCTCTCCCTCCGCGCCGCCGTGGATAAGGTCGTGGAGGATTGTCCAGACCCTGGCGTTCGGTTCTCCCGGGTGAACCGCTAGCAGGAATCTACGACATCGAAGAGCATCGGAAAAAGGTCGGGGAGATGGGTACCTCGATTTGTTCGTCGGCTTCTCGGGTGGAAGACGGTGGGCCCACCCTGCCATGTGAGCTAGCTCGGAGGCGCCGAACGGGAGGCGACCGGCGTAGCTCCGGTCGCCGCTCCCCGCTTGCGAGCGGGCCTTGGCCGGCCCCCTTCCAGGACTTCTTCGAGAAGTTCCTTGAGGACGGCGGCATTCGAGAATCGAGAGTCCTTGGCCGCGTGGAGGAGCGTGACATGTGTCGCCTCCCCTTGGATAGCGAGGGTGGCGAGGTCCTCCCGGTGTCGGAGCAGTTCTACGCGGTAGCGGTCCCGAAACCGAGAGAACCGGGCCGGATCATGTCCGTACCATTTCCGAAGCTCCGTGGTCGGAGCGAGTTCGCGGCGCCAGACGTCCACTCTTGCGTGTGCCTTGGTCAAGCCACGGGGCCAGAGTCGGTCGACTAGTATCCGAGTCCCATCAGATGGAGAGGGGACTTCGTAGACCCGTTTCAATCGAATCAAGGCTTGCCTTCTGGGGTGCCCCCAACGCGAGGCCGTGTTCCGGCGGCTCTCCCTGTGCTGACACGTAGACCCTCGGGGTAGAAGGGTAACGCATCTAGACCGTTCGACGGCGGAAGGCCCTTTAGGGTAGGAGGGCAGCGACCCGAGCCACTTGAAATAGCGTACGAAGTTCCCATTCCGATCGACTCCCTAACGCGGTTGATTGGATTGGCGTACGGACGCTCCGAGCGAACGTTGAGAGAACGTGAGGCCCCGGGGAAGCGCTCCCTCCGTCCCCCATCGAGGCTCTCTCGGGCTCCCCCGAGACGTGAAACCACCGTGTCCTGCTGGCTTAGTGTCACTCTGCCCCACGATGCTTGGATGGCTCCACTCACCACGGCCCACCCTTCGGTCCGCGTCGAGGTGCTAGACCGTCTGGAGATCTCTCCGCGCCGCGTTCTCTTCGACGTGGAGCTCCCCTCTCTGCCCCGGACCAACTGGAGCCAGGAGCTCGGAGGACTCCCCAATGTCGAATCCGTAGACCTGATTGATGCGAATGCGCAAGTCGAGATCTATCGCGTTCTGTTCACCGGTCGGACCTTTCTGCCCCTAGCGAAGCGCCTCAGAATTCTGCGGCGGTTTCCGTTCCCGATTCAAAACGGAGTCGCATCGTGGCTCGTTGTCGGCCCTGACTCCCGGGTGCGAAGCCTGCTTCGATCGCTCCAACGTTCTCGCATTGCGTTCCGTGTTGACTCCATCCAGCGCGGACTTCGAAGGAACCGCTCCTCACCGCTCACGAACCGCCAACGCGAGATCCTTCGCCAGGCGGTCGTAGAGGGGTATTTCGAAGTGCCTCGTCGGGTTTCGCTGACCGAACTGGCGGCACGCATCGGTGTGGCCTCGTCCACGCTTTCCGTTACCCTTGCAGTGATCGAAAGGAAGATTATCGAGCCATTCGAGGCGTAGGCGGGCGTCATGTCCTCACCCTCGGGGGCCGACGACGGGCATCGAACGGCGACGTTCAGCTCAAGAACGGCCGTCGGATAGTCGTTGGTTAGCCCGAAGCCCGCTCGAGACGCGGGTCATCCAACTGAAACTCAGATTGGCAGGTGAGGCAATATACGAAGCAGTGGACTTGGCCGCTTACCGGCTCGCTTAGGCCCCCCCCACACTTGGGGCAGGCCCGTGCCATGCCGCCGGACCGAGGCTTCGTAGCGTCGTCTCCTTCGACCTCCGTCATGGGACACTGGTCCAGAAGGCCGTAGCTCGTTTTAGGTTCACCGGCTTTGGCCCACCCCGACTTCCTTGCGCGAGGCGACGACCGAACCCTAGCGAGTCCAATCATGCGGGCGGCCCGGGATATCGCCGGGCGCTAGAAGGTGTCGCGGAAGATCTTCGCTCCGTCGGAAGAGTCCGTCCCGCGAGGTCCGCGGTCCGTCCGTGATCGACCGATTCTCCGGCTATCGTAGGGGGGGCTGCGCCGACCGTCGGCGAGTCAACAGCGCGGTGTAGCGCGACAAGCGGTGGCCCTGCGCGACCCACGCACGCGGTGAGCGGTTGTCGGCAAACTCGGTCCGTTCGAAGACAAAGAATGATTCCAGGACCGACACTACCTCGTCGAGGGAGGGGCGATGGGGTGGGCCATACTCCCCGGTCTCCTCCCGCGCGATCCAAGTGACAAGGAGGTGGCCATCCGGACGGACAAGGCGCGCGACCTCGCTGGCGTACCGCATTCGATCCGCGATGGGAAGGCTGTGGAAACAACCACTATCGATGGCCGACCAGAACGCGGCGTCCCGATAGGGCACGGAAAGGATGCTACCTTGGGCAAAGACCGCGGACGACTTTGTCTTCGACGCGCGTCGCTTGGCCACTGCTATGGCGATCGGCGCAAGATCGAGGCCGGTGACCCGAAACCCGTGGTGAGAGAGCCAGAGAGCATTCGAACCGGCTCCACACCCGATGTCCAGGATGGGGCCCGGGGGGCGTACCCAGCCTTGGGACACTGCCTCCACCAGCCAGCGCCCCGGCAGGGGCGAGTACCACGGAAGCCGCGCATACGGAATGGTGGCGTACATCTGCGCCCAATCGACCTCGAGGCTCGTCCGGTCCGGCGCGCGGCCTCCGGCGCTGGGCCCTTTGACAGATGATTGAGCCATGGCGATGGGTAGCGTTGGGACGTCTTACGTTAGCGTTGCTAGCCTCGCTGGTAGCTTCTGGGAAACCAACGACGGATTGTGAAGGCCGAGAGCACTCCAAGCAGCTCCCAGTCCCACAACCCCAGATTTCGCGTCGGGGCATCCCACCGACCGCCTACGCTCGCAAGGAAGGGTGACTAGGTCCCTCGGGACTCCATGAGGTCGCATCGTCACGCGGGACGTGCTCATGCTGCGGCTTCGGTCCGGAAGTGGTGACGGGCCCGCCGGGACTCGCTCGATTATTTCCTCCCCACAGGATGCGCGGTACTGTCGAGGGGGGACCGCGAGGGATTCTCTATGGCTTACGTGCGAAGGAAGCCTCAGATGGTGGAGAGATCCCTGTACGCCGTAGGTCGAGGGCGAAAAGCCACAAAGACGACTTCATCCCCGACGACCCGATATAACCCCCGATAGCCCCTCACGCGCATCGTCCAGAGGCCGCGCCCTCCTTTGAGCGCATGAACATCGAGTGCGCCCGAAACGGGCCGATAGGGTGACCGCGAGAGCTCGCCGAACCCGGTATCGAACTGGCGGCGGATCGCCCTCGGCAGGCGCAGCAGTTCGTTCGCGGCCGATCGAGTGAATACGATAGCGTATGCCACTTCAGAACGCTCTGCGTCTGCGAAGCTCGCTTAGTGAGATCCGGGGCTCCTCTCGGAACCTACGATCCATCTCGTCTAGGAACTCCCGGGTTGGATACTCCTCGATGAATTCGAGGATCACATCCCCATAGGACTTTCCCCGGGTCTTGTACTTCGAGAGGGCCTCACGAACGAAGACCGGGACGGTGATGGTTGTAGCCGATGTGTCCGATGTCACGAGCAGGTCAGAGCAATTGGTGGTATAATTGCTTCGCCGAACGCGTCATCGATGGATCCCTGCGTCGTCGGGTAGAACGAAGCTCCTTGTATGCCGTCACGAGGACTCTGGCTCGGGGACGAGCTCCGGAGCCCGCGCTTCGCTCCCGACTGGCCCAGCGCTTGTTCCGACCTATGGCTACTCCAGATCCGGAATAGACTCGCGAGAGAGTAGCACCTTCAGTGTCCGCGGTTGGCCGGGAGTTCGCGAGAGGTAGCCTCCTCCTTCGAGCTGTAGGATCATTCGATGGGCGGATGGCCCCCGGACGGAGAAAAAGTCAGCTATCTCGTTCTCCGAGGGCGGTCGCCGGTGGACCATCGTGTAGTAATGGATGTAGGCTAGGTACTGCCCTTGAGTGCGCGTCGGCGCCCGAGCCACGGCCGGAACTCCGCCCAAGAGCAGCGTTCGGTGCGCTTGAACTTCGCTAGGATTGACCGGAACGCGGTGCCCGCCATCAGGCTCGCATGGAAGGCGCGATCTCGCGCTCTCGCCAAGCCCTAGTGAGAGTGCCGACGCCTCCTCCTGGCCAGGCACCCCGGATGTTACGCCGGTTACCGGTGTTACGGGCCCGCCGGGGCCTTATAGAATAATCTATTAGAACCCATACTCCTTTACCTCCTTCATG
>JBAUTP010000280.1:0-1584 GCA_049582265.1 Thermoplasmata archaeon | reverse complement strand
ACGTGGGATCGCCCTCGAGGGCGTCGAAGGAGACTGCTGCGGCAACGATCGCTGCCTCCAGGAGCTCGTGGGCGTCCGACACGGAAAGCGCAAGGTAGCTCGCCATGAGGCTCGTCCCGTTAAGGATGGAAACACCCTCCTTGGCTTCCAACGTAAGCGGATCCAGGCCCTCCTGCGTGAGTCGATCGCGCGCCGGAGATCGGCGACCCTCGGGGTCGACGAACGACCCTTCCCCGATCATCGCGAGCGCAAGGTGCGCCAGGGGGGCAAGGTCGCCGGATGCACCGACGGAACCCTGTTCGGGAATGAAGGGAACGAGACGGCGGTTGAGCAGGTCGGTCAACCGATCGAGCACCTCCCTCCGGACCCCCGAGTGGCCGTTGGCCAGGGAATTCAGTCGATGCAGCATGAGGCCACGAACGAGCTCCTCGGACAGGGGAGGGCCTAGCCCACTCGCGTGGCTACGAACCAATCGCAGCTGGAGCTGACGTGCATCCGCTGGTGGGATCACGCGGTCGGAGAAGAACCCGAACCCGGTCGTGACCCCATAGATCGGACGGCCCGAACGGATGGCTCGTTCTACCGCACGACGAGCGATCTCGACCGCCTCGATGGCGCTCGGCTCAAGCGAAACAGTGCGCCCGCCTCGGACGATCGCGAGGAACTTGTCCAGCGTTAACGTGTGGCCATCGAGCGGTACCGCTTCGGTCATAGGGGAGAGTACCGCAGCCGGCCTTCGTCGGCCACGGCACCTCCCGCCGTTCTACCGCCCGCTATTTAAGCCGCACCGACGGGGTAGACGATCTCCCCGCCAGATTTCTGCATCGAGGGGAGGCTCTTCGTCTTCGCGCCCTTCGTCTTCCAGAAGACCTCGGCGAACTCCTGAACCGCTTTCACGAGCGCCTCGGCATCCGCAACCGCTGTGCCCTGGCGCGCCTTCGATGCCGCCTTCAGGATCTTGAACACGGTCTCGTGGATCTGAGGGTACTCTTTCACATGGTCGGGGGTGAAGTAGTCGCCCCAAATGACCCGGACCTCACGCTTGAGCCGTTCGGCGTGCTCTTCCTTCACGAGGACATAGCGCGCCATCTTCGCTGAGTAGGCTTCCGCTTCCTCCGGCTTCGCTCCCTGCGCCGGTTTGGGGAGGTCATGGATCAACTGGTCCATGCGGAGGACGGTGAGGGCTGAGATCTGCGCCTCGTGAGGGTCATAAATTCCGCAGGGGATGTCGCAATGCGCGTACACGACGCGGGGAGGGAACACGGCGTCTCGCAGGCGGTCGACAAAACCACGATATGCTTGGTGGGCGGCCATGGCCCCGCCACTTCCGTGGGTCCGATAAAGATGCCGGGACACGAATATCCCAACGGTTCGGACGTTCCATCGCGGGAGCCGGGCGTTCGCCGGATCCGCGGAGGCCTGCGCGTAATCGTGAGCGATGAGAGCATGGTCCCGACGCTGAGGCCCGGGGACCGGCTGCTCGTGGACCCCCGCGCTTACGCCGAGCGTCGACCGCGACCCAGGGACATCGTGGTCGCCATCGACCCTGAGGAATCCTCTCGATGGCTCGTCAAGCGAGTGGGG
>JBAUTP010000279.1:0-2577 GCA_049582265.1 Thermoplasmata archaeon | reverse complement strand
CCCCACTCGGCGTTCTCCTACTAAAACCCGGATGTTACAGGGTTAACACATCGGGAACGGGGGCGGGAATTCACTGCCGGTCCCGGCAGCAAGCCCGGGCCGATGAGCCAATGGGGCGGATACTTTTCTTCATGAGTTAACGGATTATCGGCCGCGGACTCGCCCGTTGTGGGCAAGGCGGACATCGGGTGATATACATACGAGGAGCCCCTATGCTGATGCAACCCGATGGAGGACCCCGACCTCCCGTGTCGCCGGCACTTCGTCCATCCAAGTGCGAATCCCACCCTGGAGTCTATCGACTGCGTAAGGACGATCCTACGCGCTTCAACGGACCCGATTGATCGGCTTGAGATCCTGAGCATTCTGGCCATGCGATCACATTCCATGACGCAACAGGGACTGAATGCCGCCCTCCGTTTCCTTGCGAGAGAAGGGTCGGTCCTCGAGAATTCCACGGGGTTGGTTTGGGTCCCGGTAGCCTTTCCCGAGCTAACTGGAAATCTTCAGAAACATCCCTGACCCATGTTAGGCCAAGACCCGATACTCGGTCTTGACTAGCCCGCTAGGATAGGCCTGTGTGGCCACATGCTCAAGCCGAATGTCGTGCGGCAAAGCTCCGAACAACGGAATGCCACTGCCCAGTAGAACCGGCACGCGCGTTATGGTCAAGCGCTGGATTAGTCCCGCTTTCAGAAATCCCCGAATCGTCATTCCGCCGTCTACGTACATGTGTTGGACGCCACGATCGGCGAGGCGAGATGCGATGCCCGACGGCAGGCCAGACATGTGTTCGACCACGGCTCCTACCGGGACCTTCACGTCCCGCAGGGACGTGCTCAGTACAATGACCGGTCTTCTCTCGTAGGGCCAGACATCGTAAGCCACGACGGCCTCGAACGTTTTTCTACCGATCACGACGGCATCCACGGTCGACATGAACTCATCATACCCATGTGGTTCGCCACCGTTGGGGGGCAACCAATCCAACCCGCCGTCGGCTCGGGCAATGAATCCGTCCACACTGGTGCCGACAAAGACCGAACCTCTCATCACCTCCGGAACAGCCGACTTGCACATCAGAACTTCGTGCCAGCTGGCGTCAGTGTGCGTTTTGGAATCCGACAGAACTGATCTGAGCGTGTCGGTCTTCCTGGGTCGTCGATCACGAACAAGACAAGTGGCAAGAGTTCCACCGGGCCGTAAGTTCATGAGCACTTGATTGGTTCCATGACGCCTGTCCAATGAAGACTCGGAGGCCATCGAAGTCGGACGGACCTGAATCTCGACGCCCGGACGTAGGATGGGCCCCTGCGATTCGCAAACCCCTTCGAGGTCAGGTTGCGCTAGTGGCGGGTGCGACGCGTGGTGCCGGCCGCGCCATCGCCGTCTCTCTCGCGCTGGCCGGTGCTGTCGTTTGCGCCACAGGACGCAGTGTTCGGGGCCGTCCGGCTACTCCGGGTCGACCGGAGACCATCGAGGAGACGGAAGAGTTGATCCGGTCGTACGGCGGCCGAGCCTGTGCCATCCGGGTCGATCATACCAACGAGACCGAGGTCACAAGCCTCATCCATCGGATTTCGAGGCGGGAGCGCGGTCGACTTGACATTCTCGTCAATGACATTTGGGACGGAGAAGAGCTGACGGAGTGGGGCCGCCCTCCGTGGACCATGAAGTATCAGCTCGGTCGCACCATGATCGAGCGTGCCGTGTTCTCCCACATTCTAACGAGCCGTTATGCCGTGCCGCTGATGGTAAAACGAAAACGTGGGATCGTTTTTGAGATTACGGACGGAGATCACCTCGAGTACCGCGGGAGTCTCTTCTACGATCTCGTGAAGACAGCCGTGATCCGGCTTGCCCAAGACTACCACGAGGAGTTCGTGGAGGCGAAACTTCGTCGCCTCCATGCGGTGGCGGTCACGCCCGGCTTTCTGCGTTCGGAATTCATGCTCGACCAGTTTGGTGTTACTGAGAAGAATTGGCGCGATGCAGCGACCAAGGTACGGCGTTTCTCTGCATCAGAAACACCCTACTTCCTCGGTCGTTCGATCGTGGCCCTTGCAACGGATCCGCACATCGGCAAGAAGTCGGGGAGGGTCTATGGATCGTGGACGATCGCCAAGGAGTACGGATTTACCGACCTCAATGGAACTCGGCCCGACTGGGGAAGGGCGCTCCACGAAGGAAAATAGCGGGCGCGTTGGACCTCGTCACGATCACCGCGGTCGAGAATTAACGTGGGTCCAGTGAGCAGGGAACCCCTCTTCCGCCCCGGCCTCCCTTCACTGAGAATGGCCACAGAATCGAAGGCGAAATGATAAATGACTCTCGCAGAGGGCGCACCTTTAAACCATTGACCGAGTGCCGACGGCAATGAAAACCCAACCGCTCCAAATGGCGAAAGAGGGCGCGATTCAGCAGGATGGAAGTCGAGGAACTTCGAAAATGCTGGTGCTCGCCGTCGTTGCCATGAGCATCGCAGGGTTTGGTATCGCCGGAGTTTATGTCGCCGGTATGATCGATTCTCAACTGACTACTGGACCCGGCTCGGCCTACCCGTCGTCCGGGGTCGCC
>JBAUTP010000278.1:0-5806 GCA_049582265.1 Thermoplasmata archaeon | reverse complement strand
CGGATTGGCTGGGAACAAACTTCTCAGGAACCAGCAGTGGCGGAAGCGGCGGGGGTGGGACCGGGGGCGGCACGAGCTCCACGCAGTCGACTCTCTCAGGCTTCGCCCTCATCGGTGTTCTCGTGGGGGTCGCGCTTGCAATAGTCATCGTCGCGGTAGTCGTAGCCGTCATCGTGATCCGTCGGCGAAAGCGACCACCGAGTGGTACGTCCCCGTCCGCCCCCGCAAGTGGGATGCCGCCACCCCCTCCCCCGGCCTCGCCACCCTAGTCGGTTCGCGGGAGAAACGCGCGCTGAGGGGTGGGGGGCGTTGATCCTGGATACCCTGCAAGACTGGACTTGGATGCAGAGTTTTCGGCTCTCTATCTCGGGGCAGGCCAAGGCTCCCCCCGAGAAAAGATCAAAATCGGACTTCCCGTGATCTCGAGCATAATCGACTCAGAGATGGAAATCGGGAGAACCTCTGAGCTCGATTTTATTCCTAGCCCTCTGTGAGACCCTCCTGCGTGTTTTTCGGATCTCAGGCGGCCAATCCCTCGCTGGGAAAGTCAAAGTCCATGCGGCGCTCAAGGAGGCAGCGCAGGCAGGTCATGGCATGCCATTGCACGTGCTCATCGAACCCGTCGACGACTTCGACCATCGAGGCACAGAACAACTTACTGCTCATCGACCGACCTCAGGGGCGAGATCCGTTTGATTCGACGAAGTGGGGGCGCGACCCGAGTTGCGAACACGCACGCTCGGCAGGCTCGACCACTGTCCGATATTTGAACATGCAACGGTCTCGATTGCCAGCCTCGCGTGCGAAGGGTCTATTCCACTCCACCGGTGAGACAATTAGGGCCAGAGTTGAGGGACGTCTTCGATGACGAAATCATTACTCTGCCGAAGCCGTGGCCAGGATCTGGGGAGAAACTGATTCCCGATGGGCGGGGGGCGACCCTGGCGAGGCGCGGGCAGGGAACGGGCCGCCTTGCTCATGGTCGGCTTCGGAGTGTTTGTGACGTTCCTGGCTGTAGTTTGGCTCTTCGAAGATCTGGTCCAGAGTCCACTCTTCGCTACTTGGCCTTACTCGGTGGGGTTGGCGGTCGTGGGAGCGATTCTGGCCATTGTGGGAGAGGTTTGGTTTACCATTATGAAGCAAAAGCAAGAAACCCCGGCCCCCGAGATTGTCTAAACGATCGATAAAGGACGAGTCAAGCCGCCCGTGAATACGTCCTGCCAAGCGATGGTGGGGTCGATGTTACGCCTGGGCGAATCTTGTGGAACCAGCCGAGTCCCTGGGGTGATTGACCAAGATGGAGGCGATAGCATCCGTCTCGTTGGGTTACCTCAACGCCACGCCGAAACGACGATCACCTAGCCCGGTCAGTGTGCCGCCGTCCACACGACGGCGGCGAGCCCCGTGGCCTCACAAAGGCCAATTCCGAACAGGAACGGGGCGATAGAGTCAGGAATGAGGGGCATAGCGTTCACATCGGAATAGACGGTGAGGGCGCTCTGTATCACGAATGCACCGGCAAACACCAGAAGTGCAAGCCCAAACCCCGTCCGCGTTTGGGAGTACAGCCGACGATAGAGCGAGAAGAGGACGATCGCCAACGCGATGCTGATGAGACCAAGGAATATGCTTGCCTCCATCAGAAGGCTCGTCATCGCGGCGCCTCGGAGGCGCTTCGGGTCGTTCGGAGGGCGCGCGCGGGCTGCTGACCGATGGATTTGAGCTCACGCAGGTTCTCGAGGTGGGCCGCGAGATAGGGCGAGAGCTCGTAGGGGGCTGCGTAGGCGTCGCCCACGGGTCGGGCTACGGCTCCGCTCTGTTCCAGCAGGCGGAGGTGGTGGCGAACCGTTCGGTAGTCAAGGGCGAGGTAGCCCGCAAGTTGGTGTGCGTTGGCTGGGGTCCGCTCAAGTTCTTCGAGAATACGAAGCCTGTTGGGTCCACCGCGGGTCCCGTAGAGTAGGTACCACATCAGGGACCTAAAGCCGGGGCTCATAGGAGGTCTCGAAAAGGGGGGCCACCCCTTATCAGGGTGACCCCCCGCCTTAGACGGCCTCCCGGATCCCGTCAGAATGCAGCCAACCCCTCGGCCGTCGGCGAGACGGCAAAGACCGCATAGAGCTGGGTGAGGCCCCCGTGCGACCCTATGGCGAACTCCTCGAGTTCGTCTGCGCTCCCATCGTGAACGAAGAGGTACTGATTATGGGACCCCCCGATGGCGAGGTCGGTGTCTCCGGCCCCAGTGGTCGCGGCCACGGAGGAAATCAGGCTCAGTCCCCCGTGCGTTCCAACCCGATAGCTAGAGATCGACATGCTATCCGCGTTGCTCGTGAACGCGATCCGACCCCCATCTGTGGTTGCAACCCAACAGGCTGCTACCTGGCCGTCCAGAACGGGACCGCTCTTCGCCGTCAGGGTGCCGGAGTTGCTGATCGAGTAGGACGAGAGGCCGCCCGGGCCGGCGTCGCTCACGACAAGCGTACCCGCCCTTCCGAAGGCGAACCCGTAAGGCGTCGCGCCATTCGAGGAAGCGACGGTGGGCCCGGAGACGTAGCCTTGGTGTCCTACGAGGTAGGTGTCGATCGAACTCGTGGCCTTTTCCGTTACGACGAGGGCGTTGCCCGCCGGATTGAATGCGATCTCCGCCGGCTCCGTGGAAGTGCTGGTGCTTAGGGCCCGACTTGACCCAGGCAGTGGAAAGAGAAGACCCTGGTCGGCGAGGAAGAAACCGAATATGTTCCCAGCGACGGTCGTGCTTCCCGCGTTGAGCACGTACACAAAGGAACCGTGAACCGCGATACTGACCGGCACGGGACCGTGCGACCAAACCTGGTCCACGAAGGCTAGGATCGGGCCGTTTCTGCTCAACGAATTTACGCGGAAGACGGAAATGGAGTTGCTGCCTGCATTGATGACCAAGAGCCAGTGATGGTCGTTGGTCAACGTGATGGCGTTTTGGTCAGCAAGGCTCCCTCCCGTACCCTTTCCGTGAGTGGAAAACTGTCCAACGGGTATCAGAGCGCCACCGGGACCGATCGCATAGGCCAGTACGGCATTGTGGTGGGGGTTGTTGGTCATGGTAAACACCGCACCTTGGGCGGCGATGGTTACGTTCGGGCTCACTGAGTTCACGGGTTGTGCGAGCGCCCCCGTCGGTAAGACGAGCAGGAGCACCGCAGCGGTCGGGACCAACCAGAGCAGATTTCGAAGTCTCATGGCGGACGGCCATCGAGCGGGTCCGACTTAAACGAACAGCAGATTCACTACCCATCCTCACCAGAATTAATGCAAAGTTGGACCCCGACCGAACAAAACCCCCCCCCGGGCGAGGGCTCTCGTCATCCTCTGGGGTCTAACCGATCTTCGTGGTCTAAACCTCGACTCGGCCGCCCTCACGCTGGGTATGGCACGCAAAGATTCCACTCACCGGAGGGAGACCAATATGGTCCGGCTCGTGGCAAGAGAGCCCAGACGCCCACCGCTCTATGGCAGGGACACGTCGAAAGAAGGGGTCCCAGATTTTCATTCGTCCATGGAGCGGGAACTCCCCCCGCCTGACGTTCCAGCAGTAGAAACTGGCCGAGGTGATCCGGGCGCCTACCGACCCTCGACTTGATGCCTTGAGCCCTCTCGAGGAGAGAGCCGTCGACTGACCACGAGCGGACCCCATCCGTTGCGTAATCTCCCTCAGGTTGATGTCTGATGAGTATCCTCCTTGCCTGGGGGGTTCGATGCCAAAGTCAGCGAGCTTGCTGCACAAAATCCGTTCGGTTGGACCAGGTGGAGAGATTCTCCACCCACCTCCCGGGCTCGTAACCCCGAGTCGGGTACTCCGAAGTTTTCGGGACATCCTCTCCAGCACGTCGCTCTGTTCGCTCTCTACCGTGGACGACCGTGGTCGTCCACACTCATGTCCCGTCTACTTTGCAACCGACCCTGAGTTCCGTATTCACTTCCTTTCGGACCCGAGGTCTGCCCACTGCCGACATATCCGTGCTCGGCGAGCGCTCTCTGTCTCCGTGTACAACTCCCGCCAGATCTGGGGAGGTCAGGATGTCGGATTGGCGATGGATGGGACAGCCCGAGAATGTCGTGGTGTCGCTGAACGTGTGGCTTTAGAGGCCTACGCGGAGCGCTTTCGTAGGTATCGGGCTTGGATCCATACCGCTGAGTTTTCTCGCTACGGCAGGCAGTATCGCTTCTACACGTTCATACCGAACCACGTGAAGATCTTCGACGAACGACGGCTGAGCGCTGCCCTGTTTGTCGTTGCCGAACTCCGCCGCCGTGGGCGAGCGGGTCGGAATCTCGGCCCAGTCTGAGCTGTGAACTTCGCGCCAACCTCGAGAGGAGCCGAGGGCGGTCCCGCATCCGCATGGTGGCCAACCGAACGCCGCGCTTCAGTTCTTTCAGGTCGTGAGGGCGAAGCTCGCCAGTTCGAACTTCTTCAGGTGGGCCTACACCCACGCCTAGGGGTTGAGCTCAGGACTGAAGCCCGGGAGGTAGTGGACCTCGATGTGGGGGTTCTTGGCGAGAAAGTCCCGCACCAGTTTCGACTTGTGAGGGGGGCCGTTATCCCAAACAGCATGATCGGCCGCCGGCGGATGTGACGCAGCAGGTGCTTCAGGAATGCGATGACCTGAGGCCCGCGGATGGACCCCTTCCTGACCTTCAGGTAGAGACGACCACGAGCCGTGATGCCCCCGATGGCAGAAACTTTCGGCCATCGCCCCTGGTGAACCAGCACGGCGGTCTTGCCCACCGGCGCCTAGGTCTTCGCGGTGTAGGGAATGAGCTAAAGGCCACTCTCGTCCACGAAGGTGACTACGGTACGGCGCTGACGGGCCTTTTTTGGGGCGCGGCCAAGTGTAGCGCTTCTACTTGGCCACCTTGACCAAGTCCTTCTCACGCGCCTGGCGAGAAGGTCGCTGCCACGAGTACCCGCTGCGCTTGAGCAGGACCCAGCTCCCGCTCTTGGTGTAGGGGACGCCCCACTCCTTTTCGAGGACATCGGAGATCCTACGTAGGGTCCATAGGTCGGTCTGGTATCCGAAGGCCATCGCACCGCGTGCCAAAATCTCCGGGAGCGTCGCCAGGGTCTCGGGCTCTACGAAGGGCTCACGCCCCGGTCGGGGCTTGTGGTGGAGGGCTTGGACCCCGCCCGTCTCGAGGGTGCGGAGCCAGGAGTTCACCGCCTGGGGCGTCACTGCGAGACGACGAGCGACCTCCGCGGGGCGCAAGCCTCGCCGAAGAAGTTCAGCGGCCTTCAGACGGCGTTCCTCGAGGACGAGCTTGTCACGATGCTGCTGGTCCCACCGCCGCATTCTTCGGGGAAAACAGTCGCGGATATAAACATAGCAACTAGACGGTCAGTAAGTGTTGCTCCGGTGAGCTTTGCGCTTTGCACGTTTCCCGGTCAAGGTCTGAGTCACGACCCAGCGATGCATCGCGATCTTCCGGTCCTTCTCGAACCCTGCCTTCTCGAACATGCCCAACGTCCCGCTGCAGAGGAATGAGCTCGAGGTCTTCCGGCCGGCGACGTCCTCGGGGTAGGCTTCGACCGTTCCTCCTCCCAGGCGCGTGATTTCGCGAAGCGCCTCACGAAGAGCTACAGTCGCAATCCCCTTCCCTCGGCGTGTTCGGTCGATGAAGAAACACGTGATGCGCCAATCAGGGAGCTGCCCCAGCCCCTCCTCATAGGCCTTCCGGCTCCGGATGTTCGGGAGTTCCGCGGTAGGACCGAATTGGCACCATCCGACGGCATTGGGGCCATCGAAGACGAGCGCGGCGTGCGCCCTCCCTTCCCGTA
>JBAUTP010000277.1:0-8778 GCA_049582265.1 Thermoplasmata archaeon | reverse complement strand
GGGTCGAGTAGAGTGACCTCCTGCGTCGCGCCACGTTTGGAAAGGGGATGCAAGGACTACAGGACCCACTTTTCCAAGGATCGGTTGAACGATGTGCTCACGATTTCCAGTCGAAGATCAGTTCGTTCATGTCGCCATCGGTCGTTTGCTCAGAAGTAACCCCATGGATTTCGCCGATTCGCTTCATGAACCACTGGTCAAACGGGTCCTTGCTCTCGAACGTTTTCTGCATGGCCGCCGCGGGATCTCCCGAGGTCTCCCACACCACGACGACGAACTCGCCCATCGGAGTCTCTTGATGGAACAAGACCTCCCGCGTGATTCCCGACCGCTTGCGGGAGGCCGCATATTCCGCTTTCCTTTCGCCCTGAAGCTGCTTTGCGAATGCCTTGAATTCCTCGGTCTTTCCCGGTAGTATCGGTGCGATGAACGCGTAGTTCGGCATGGTCAACTCTCGGCCGGACCGGAAAGAGAACTTAACCTTTCGGGGAAAAATTCTTCAGCGTTTCGACTCCGCTCAAGAATCTCCGGCCCTCATCTGTCGTCCATGGCTCGGGGAAGCGTGGGGTTGGCCCTCAAAGGTACTCGGCCACCGCTTCGGAGTGGAGGGTCCCAAAGGCTTCGAAGCGGAACGTCTGCTTGAGGATGTTGCCCAGGGGAAAGAAAGGGATCCACAGGAGCACATCGCGCCGCCCGATCTTGATGAGGAAGTATCCGATCGGGACGGCCCGGATAGCTGTGGCGATACCGAGCAGGATGAGCGTGTAGATGAGCCCGGGGACGCCGAGGAACAGGATGAGCAGAAGGAGAAAAACGTAGACGAGGTTTCTCACCCCCGACCGGATAACCAGGAGGAACCAGAACAGAACCCCCAGGCCCCCAAATTCCGGCGTGGGGCCGAGAAGGGACATGTAGTGCTGGCCGTTCGCCATGATGATCCCTCGCGACCATCGAACCCGCTGCTTTCGCAATGCTGCATAATTTTCCGGCACGTCCTCGAGCGCGAGAGCACCGAACTCGATCCGCATGCGATAACCGAGTCGCTGGATACGGATCGAGATCTCCGAGTCCTCCCCGTTCCACGGCACCCAGCCACCCAGCTCTACGAGATCCTTACGGCGGAACGCCGAGAAGAGACCGTCCAGCACCTCCGCGGACCGGGTCGCCATTCCGGCGGGGCGAAGCATGTAGTGAAGCCAAACGATCTCGAGGGCCCGGAGCTTTCGTGTCCAGCCCGAGCGCTGCCGCGGGTGGATCGCTCCCTGGACTCCGCCCACTTCGGGGTCCGCAAAGTGTGAGATCATCGCCGCGAATCCCGGAGGGTTCGCGATACAGGTGTCTCCGTCCAGACGGATCACGATCTCTCCGGTGGCGAACGCCAACGCGCCATTGAGCGCGTTCGACTTTCCCCCATGCGGTAAGTCGACGACGATTCCGGTCGCGTGGGCGAGCCGGCGAATGGCACCACGGGCCAGCTCGAGCGTCCCGTCGGTCGACCCGTCGTTCCCGACAATGATCTCGACCGCGCCCGGGTAGTCCTTCGCGCCTTCATCTGCCGACTCGATGGTCGAAACGATCCACTCGCCTTCGTTGTAGGCAGGGATGATGATCGATACGGACGGATGGTAGTCGGTTAACGACGGCAACGGCGTGCGTCGAAGATCGCGGTAGTAGAGCGGCCGGGCGATCGCGCAGAAGAACGGAATTGTCAGGACAGGGACAAGGAGCAGGAGGGTGAACCCGAGCACGACGGCGTAGAGGTCCACGAAGTAAAGGAGGAGCAACAGGGCGGTCGACGCGAGTATGACCGATCCGATACCGATGCCAAAGAATCGCGCCAGAGCCGCTCGGTCGCGTGGGAATCGAGGCGTGATGCGCTGAGGTTGTGGGAGGTAGAATGCGCAGAACGTCAGGAATGCCATGAAGAGCCCGCCCGTCAGGACCCGGACGAGAAGGGCGAAGCTTCGGAGCGTGGTGCCCGGGATTGTGAAGAAGAGCGCGTCAAGAACGAGCTCGACGCCCAGGTAGACGAGCACGGTGAGGAGGGCGAGAGCCCGACGCCGCAGGGTATAGCGGGGCCGGTTGAACGCAAGTCCGCTCCCCAGGGCGAAGGCACCCATGAAGGCCAGGTACATCGGGAACACGTAGTCCGGAACCACCAACGTCTGGACGGACACGGCATAGATTCCGGGCCAGGTTAGGGGCCAATAGAGCACCGTCCCGGTCAGCGCGACCAAGTGGTCATACGGACCGAAGAGCGTAGGATAGTAGAGCAGGAGAGGGGTCGCCAAGACGGCGAAAGATCCCGCCAGAACGGCCACGAATCGGATCGCTCTCTTCCCCGGTCGCGACGGGTGGGCGCCGGCGCCTTGCACCCAAACCGACCGTTCACCATCTTTCGAAGTCACCCGAACCGACGTCACACTCCCGTCGTTCGTCTCGAAGCCGGTCCTCGAGCGGACCGGACTCACGACCGACACGGGGGCCGTTCCGGGCCCTTCCGTGGACGCCCGGTTTTCCATGGCCACGATACACCAGTAGAGAAGGAGACCGAGCCCGATGCCGGTCAAGATCCCGCCGAGGGGAAGGTTCCACGAGCGAAGCTCGTTAAACAACGAGCTCATCCACGAAGTGGCCGATACCATCCCATATCCTATCCCGAAGAGGGGCGTTGTTTAGGCGAATCCTCCGGCGCGGGGGGTGCACCTCCCCGGCGACGCCGGAACGCGCGAGCGGGAGCCAGCGTACCCCAGGTTCCGAGGGCGATCAGGACGGCTGTGGCAAGCGCCGGCGCTGCCAGGCTCCAGACCGGGGGTGCTTCGCCGGGGCCCGTGGGTGTAAGGCTCGTAGCAATCACAATGGCCTGACCTTGAATCACCAGAACCCCATGGGAGGGGTTCGCGGCAAACCCGGCAGGGGCTGTCACGTTGAAGGTGTAGGAACCGTTGGGTTCACTAAATCGGACCATCGTCGATCGCTCCACGAGAGTGGAGTTCCCCAGGCGAATGGTCCAGGTAGCCCCCGCTGGTAATCCGCCCGTCGAGAACGATACAGAAAAGGCGGCCTGGGTGAAGCTGACCAGGATCGCGACGCCGGCACCGCTCACCGAGAACGTGGCGGAAGGGTGGTCGCTCACGAATCCATCTACGCTAGGTATTTCGTACTCATACGAGCCGTTCATGAGGTGTCCGACGGTCCAGGCTCCAGAGCTCCCGAGCACCTGATCGCCGACGGTCACGGACCAGGAAAGATTGGGACCAAGTCCATTTTCCTCCCACGTCACAGGGAAGACCACCGGAGCGAACTGGATGGGTACCACGAGTCCGGGACCGAGGAGAGAGAAACCGTCTGCCGCCGAGAGCGCGTGATACTCCGGGCTACCGGATTTCGCGATGTAGCCGTACATTCCTGGCTCCTCCGCCGGTACCACCAGGTCCGAAGTGACCGAGGTGATCGTGAGGGGAGCACCGTGCGACGCGTTCGGCAATGAAACCGACCAGGCGGTCCCGTTCGGGAGACCGCTTTCCACGAAGGCGATGGGAAACCGGGGGGACGGCACGAACCGAACCTGTATCGAAACGGGGGAGCCGGAGACGCTGAAGCTCGATCCCACGGGGATCGGACGATAGCCGTCGACCGAGTTGACGGAGAACCCATAGCTGCCATTCGATTCATCGAAGGCGAACGAATCAAGCACCGACCCGGTCGTGGTATTGACTTCGGTCGGCACGTGACGGACCGTCGACACGCGGACGCCCGATTCGACCGTAGTCACGGTCTCCGTATCGGTGAAGTTCGCATGCACCGTTACGGACCAGTCGGTGCCCGAGGGGAGGCCGGTCTCCGTCACGATGACCGGGCTCGCTTGCTCAAAGGCCGCTCGCGCCGTGATCGAGCCATTCGGCGAGATCGTGAGCGCCGACCCCTGCGCCGACACGTTCGTGATGGTCTCGTTGGCGCTCAGGCGTTCGATCGTCGTCCAATGCGAGACAACGACCCCGACGTTGGGATATCCTCGCACGACGAGCGGCTGGCTCGCGTTCCCCCACTGCATCCCGGGGCCGACCTGGCCCAGTGCGGGTGACCCCGACGTGATGTTGAGCCGCCACTGCAGAACGAAGTGAACCGGAATGGTCGATCCACCCGCCGAGGTCTCGATCTTCGGGGGGTAGAATGGCTGAAGCCGCTCCCGCGAACGGGAGACATTTGAGTCCACGGGCAGGTAGACCGGAGGAACCGAGGTGGTCATCTCACCGATGGGGGCGAGTACGGTCGTGGCGGTGGCGTTCGTTGCGTCCATCTGAGTGCCTCCCTGGGCATGAATGAACCAGTACGCCCCGCTCGGTAGGCCAGTTTCGACCCATCGGACCGGAGCGGTTGGCTGCGGGTACGCTTCGAAGAGGACCAGGCTCTGAGGAGGCAGGGTCCAGTTCGAGGGAAGTCCATCGGGATAGAACGCCGGCACAGGGGACGGCGTGATCGAATTCGTGGTCGTGACGTTCAAGCCGTCCACCAGCTCCTGAGCTGGGGTTCCGTTCCAGTACCAGACCTCCACGGGAGACCCGGGAGCATACCCCGGGAGTTGGGGTCGAAGCTGAGCGGCCGCCGAAATGTTCGTGTTCACGAGGAGGAGGTCGCTTCGGCTGTGCTGGCTCGGGTCGAGCGTAGCGATCCCGTACACTGTGTGATTCAGACCCGTAACCGTGGTCGGAAACACGACGGAACCCAGGTGGCTGAAGATCTGCGCGTAGGCCACATACTCGGGCCGGACTACGCCTTGGAGCGTGATCCAGGAGTTGGTCGTGTTGAAGATGCCGGCGAACAAGTCGGCGTTCGTGACGTTGAGGGTCATTGCCTGGGCCACCTCCGCGCTCATCGCGAGTGCCCCGGGGAACCCTCCGCTGAACGCCTGACCAAACTCCTTCTTCGAAAGTGCGCTTCCGAGCTCCGTTACGAAAACCGGGATCGGGTGGCAGGTCGTCGGGCACGTTTGGGCGATCCAGTAGGCGACCCCTTGTTCGGCGGACTCGATCCGTGCGGGTAGGCCGCTCGAGGACTCGAGCGAGTTGTAGAACCCCGCGAGGGAGACATTGATCGGACTCAGGGGTTTGATCCGGCTGCCGCTCGCTGGGTATTCGTGGAACGCCACGGCAGCAATGTTCGGTCCGTTGATCGCGACCGTCTCGTTGATCCAGTCGTCGACGGTGTACGGCACGGAGCGGGCGGCGGCCGGAATCCCGATGATCTCGAGAGGCTCGGAGGCAAACTGAGTTCGTGCGTTCGCTGCCCGCATGACCGGGATGTAGTTGGCGACCTCCTCCGCGTACTCGATCGGCGTAGGAGGGGAGGTGGACCCGTACCCCCACTGGCTCCAGGGAGTTCCCCAATGATGCCACAGGTTCGGTTCATTGCCGATCTCCCAGTAGGCGGGATGGAAGCTGAGGTTCACCTCCGTGTAGAGGACTACCTCCGCGGCCATGGTGGGGTCGTCGATCTCTCCCGGAACCTGGAAGATCGCTTGGCAGCCGATCGACTTGCACCACACCACGAACTGCGCCTCGCTCGTCGGCGCCGGACCGGGGATTCCTCCGCCGGTATACAGTACGTTGGCCATGGGATCGAATTCGTCACCCGCTCCGGCCCCGGGCCAGACAATCGACTGCGTTGGGGTCGAATTGAGGAACTCTGACTCTTCGGGGAGCAGATGCGCGCGCGGCGAGATAGTGGTGCCCCAAAAGATGGGTGATAGTCCGAAGCTTGTCGGGCTGAGCGCCAGTGAGGCATTGACGATGGGCGGGCCGCTCGGTAGGGATGCATCCTCAACCGCCTGGGCTAGTCCTGAAAAGCCCGAGCGGCCCGTGTTGATGGCGCCTACTCCCGGAACAAGAAGCAAGCCCACCAGAAGTATCGAGGCCAACGTCAGAAGGATTCCGGAGCGGCGGCCGACCGGCCCACGGTAGTCGTTAGGCCCATGGAGTGGTCGCTCCTGGACGAGCGCACTGTCGACCCGGCAGGCACGTTCGCTACTGTCTTGCGGCGATCCGTGACACGATAGTGGAGCTGTGGCCGCAGGAGGGACCCTGGGCACCTCCGCTAGGTGCATGAGCGTGATGCGTGAGAGGATGCCGCACTAGCTGGTGCGGGCCGGCCGGTCCCGACCGCGGTCGGGCACCCTGGCGAAGGAAGCGCCACCCTGACCGAGGTGGCGCCGTGCTGCGGGATCCAGAAAGCCGGCCCTCGACAGTTAGGGGGCAAGGCAATGGATTATACGCCATGGCGAAGTATTTGGTTGCATCCGGATATTAATCCTTCCTCCAACCGAAGTGATCCCTCCCGTGTGCCACTCCACGTCCGTACTCTCGCACGCCGCGATGTAACCGCAGCCCACGAGCTGCGACGGCTGCCCACGTACAGGAGGAAGGCCCTCGAGCACGTGTCCGAAAAACCCCAATGCGCACGCCCGCGACAGCTGGCCCGCCGGCTGGCTTTCAACGCGACGGAGAAGACCATCGGGTCTGGGTGGCTTTCGGCCGCGGTACTTCTGTTCATTGTTGCGACCGTAACGAGCTCTGCGTGCCTGATTGCGCCATCACTTCCGAACTCGGAGGCGGGCGCACTCGCGGCGTCCAGCAGTGCCGCGGGCCTCCCCACACCCCCCCTCGCGGCGGCCGAGGAGGAGTTACAGAAGGGAGCGGGACCCGCGGAGGGCAATAGCGTGTCGTGCCTGACCGCAGGGACTTCAACCGCGAATTGTGGGGCGACGCCTTCGGAAGTTCCTTCGTCGGATGTCTCGGTTCCCGGTTTCCAGCCAGCGAGCGCCGCGACCGGTGCCCTTCCCTCCTTGGATTCTGCCACTCTGGCGTGGGACGAGGCCTCGCAGGAGGCCGTCTTCTTCGGTGGAACCGGGACGAAGGGTGTATCAGACCAGACCTGGGTATTCCACGAAGGTACGTGGGCGAACGTCACGAATCTTTCATCGGGACCTCCCCCGAGGTCCGGGGCCATGATGGCCTACGACAATCAGACCGGCGTCGACGCCATCGTGCTTTTCGGAGGATGCGATCCGGGGATCGCATGCCCACGAAATGATACGTGGCTGTTCTCGGGTGGGGTCTGGAATAATGTGACCGGGGCGATCGGCCCGCAGTCCGGTCGGATCAATGCGGCGATGACCACGTGGGGGAACAACGGCACACTCCTTTTCGGTGGCTGTACGGAGGCCAGCTGCGGAACGCAGGCGAACACAACTTGGGCATTTCAGAACACCTCCGCGTGCGAAGCCCAATACGGCCGACCCTGCTGGAACGACTTGAGCAGTGGTGGAATCCATGGAGCATCTCCTCCGGCTCTGGCTGGCGTTGCGATGGGTGATGATCTCGACGTGGGGCCCACCGACGGCGAAGTAGTTCTTTACGGGGGATTTTCGACGACCTGCCCCACCTGCGCCGCCCGCGACAGCAACGCCACGTGGCTGTTCAATGGGAATCGCTGGACCGACGCCACCTCTTCGTACGCCGGATCACCGTACCCGAACGAGGCTCGATCGCACGCCTCGCTATTCTGGGATCCCACGACCCGTTCTCTGTGGCTCTACGGCGGAATCAACGATTCCTCGGGTGTAACCTATAGTGAGCTTTGGAGTACGGATGTGCTCAGCTGGGCCAACGAGTCCTTGCTTCGGCTTCCGGATCCCGTTCGAACGGGCGCCGCGGTGGCCACGGGCTTGGCGTCTTCGGACTTTCTGTTCCAACCCATCCTCGTCGGCGGAGTGAGCCCGGAGAATGACGCGTTGAACGATACCTGGGTTTTCGAGCCCTCGATCACACTGACCCCCACCGTCGCCCCGAATCCTGTCGAGGCGAATGCCCCCGCCCTTCTGCAGTGCACGACGGCCGGTGGTACGGCTCCGACAGTGACCTGGACGATGGGGGATGGCGGCTCGGTTTTGGGTAGCAACGGGACCTATGTCTATCGCGATCCGGGTACATACGTAGTGCACGTGAACGCGCTGGACTGGTTCGGTGTCCAGAACCAATCGAACACCCTGAACGTCGTGGTTCAGTTGTTCTCACTCGGCCTCTCGGTTCCCACCGTCACCGACGAGTCAGGACGAACGCATCTCTCCGTCGATCCGTCCGGAGGCTCGCCTCCCTACAACGCAACGTGGGTGCTGTCTGACGGTACCGTCCTTTACGGACCCGGGGTCGAGCACAATTTTTCAGAGCTGGGCACCCAGGACGTGAACGTCACTGTACGGGACGCCGTCGGGACGGTAGTGACATCGAACGCCCGAATCAAAGTAAACCCGACGCTCGCGGCCTCTGCGCGAGCGGATCCACCGGCCGTGGACGTGAACATGGGCACCGAACTCTCGGTAACGGAATCCGGCGGCACTCCTCCGTACTTGGTGGAGTGGAGCTTCCCCAACGGTCGGACGGGAGCAGGGCACAATACCACATATCGCCCCACCGAGATCGGCCCCGCGAACGTCACCGTACTCCTCATCGATTCGGCCAACGTTAGTTGGACGACAGTGTTGTCCCTCGCTGTCAATCCCGCCCTGCTCGTCCGGCCGAGCACATCGGTCATTTCCCCCACGACAGGAAGAGCCGTCACCTTCGCAGCCAGCATCTCGGGCGGGACGGCGCCGTACGCGTACAGCTGGGAGTTCGGAGATGGGGGCACCTCGACCTCCGGCACTCCTTCTCACACCTATGGTCGCGCGGGGTCGTTCACCGTCACGGTATGGGTCAACGATTCGGTGGGCGGGTCGGCGCG
>JBAUTP010000276.1:0-2116 GCA_049582265.1 Thermoplasmata archaeon | reverse complement strand
GCATTCGCAACCCTGCGACACTCTGTCCGTACGTAGCGGCGCCTTATGAGCACTTCACCTATTGAAGTGGTGGGGGAAGAGAACCTGCTATGAACGAGGAACCCGAGGGAATGCTCTCCGATGACGCCCGTAGATCCCACGTCCGCGAACTCTATGGAAGCATCGCAACGCAGGGTAGTTCGGGTGGCTGCAACTCCCGCGAGGGTTCGTCGTGTTGTGGAGAAGGTGGTCGAACTTCATGCTGCGGCGACACGAGTGTCGCGATCGACCTGGGATATTCCTCAGCTCAGCTGGCCGCACTCCCCAAGGGCGCGGACCTAGGTCTGGGGTGCGGGAACCCCACCGCGATTCTGGGCCTGAAGTCCGGCCAGTCGGTGCTCGATCTAGGTAGTGGCGCAGGCATCGACTGCTTTCTTGCCGCGAAACGAGTGGGAGCGAAGGGCTCGGTCATTGGCGTTGACATGACCCCGGAGATGGTGGCCAAGGCTCGTGAAAATGCGCGGAAGGGGACGTACGCGAATGTCGATTTCCGTCTCGGAGAGATCGAGCATCTCCCCGTCGCCGACGATTCTATTGATACGGTGATCTCGAATTGTGTGATCAATCTGGCTCCGGATAAGAAAAGCGTCTACCAGGAGGCGTTTCGCGTGCTCCGACCGGGGGGCCATTTGGCCATCTCCGACGTGGTCGCCACGCGCTCGATCGCTGCGAAGGACCGTGCCGACCCTTCCCTCTGGTCATCCTGCACCTCCGGTGCAGTTGAGGTGAGTAAACTGAAGGCACTTCTGAGACGATTGGGGTTCGTCGATATCGACGTGAAGGTCCAGCCGAGGCGCCTGGGGTTCGCCGACGTAGAGGTAAAGGTCCAGTCTTCGGAGAAGGTCGCAGGCTCCCGCAAGGGTCGGGCTTCCCTAGGAGTCGTAGCGGCGGACATTATCGCCACGAAGCCAGACCGGTGAGCCATTGTCCGAGAAGGTTGTTCTCTTCATTTGCATAGAGAACGCGTGCCGGTCACTGATGGCCGAAGCCCTGTTCAACGCAAATCCTCCCGAGGGTTGGGTCGCGATCTCGGCCGGGACGAGCCCCGCCCCTTCACCTAATCCGCGAACCGGCCCGATGCTCCACGAAATCGGGCTGGAGGTCCCTCCGCATTCGCCCCAGGTGTTGACACCCGAGATGATAGACCGTGCTCGGGTCCGCGTCACGATGGGTTGCCTCAATGACGCGAGCTGTCCCGCCAGGCTGAAGGCCTTAGATCTACGAGACTGGGAACTCCCCGACCCCACCCCTCTCGACGATCCCGGGTTCCGAAAGGTCCGTGACCGGCTGGTCGGTCTCGTCCGCGGCCTGCGAACGGAACTGGTCCTCTCGGCTCGCCGAGAATCTGCGATCTCCGGGGGAGTCGCTAGGTGAACCGGTCGCTCGGGGTACGGTTGCTCTCCGAGGTCGCGGGGACAGCCATTCTCGTCGGAATCGGAACAGGATCCATCGTCCTCGCGGCCCGATGGGGCGGCGTCCCCCAGTGGGAACTCGCCATGGCGTGGTTTTTCGCGGTCCTCATTCCCATCCTCCTGTTCGTTGAGTTCTCCGGAGCCCACCTAAATCCGGTTGTGACCCTTGGGCTCGCGGTAAGCGGCCGGATCGCCTGGAAGGAGATGCCCTTCTACGTGGGGGGACAGTTCGTTGGCGCCTTTCTCGGTTCCTTCGCGGTCGCCGCATCCTTGGGGACCGAGGCGCACCTCGGGAGCACCGTCCCGTCGATGGGCATTCCCGTTGCGTTTGGCGCCGAGTTGGCCTTCACCGGGGGTCTGGTTGCCGCCGTTTTTCTTCTTGCCGATCGCGGCGCGGGACACCTTCGTCTACGACTCTTGTTTCCACCGTTGGTCGTGGGGATTTCCACCTACCTCATAGGCCCCTTCACGGGGAGCTCCCTCAATCCGGCCCGAACCATCGCTCCGGCGATCATCTCCGGGACCTACACGGACCTTTGGGTCTACCTTACAGCTGTCCCACTAGGGGCTCTGCTCGTCGCCTCGTTCTGGAGACCGAAAGCCGTCGACCGGATGGACCGTGGCCCGGGAAGGGTGGCCGTTGAGACCTAGGTCCCCCCCCCCCC
>JBAUTP010000275.1:0-3437 GCA_049582265.1 Thermoplasmata archaeon | reverse complement strand
TGGGGGTCGCCTTGTTGACGCAGTTCCTTTCGTTCAATATTCTCGTCTGGCTCCTGCCGGTGGCCCTCGTTGGTGCCCGGGCCCGCTGGTGGCTCTGGGGAATAGCGGTCGTCGGCTCGGTCAACTATGACTGGATACTCGGCCTTGCCTCTGGCGCCAATGCCGCACTTTGGCCCAGTGCTGTTCTCGACGTGCTGTTAACGGTCTTGCTGGTCGGCCTCTTTGTCGACCTCTGGAGGTCGGCGGACCCGCTTCCCCTTTCGGCTCGAACGGAACGGGAGGGGACTTAGTCCGACGGTAAAGCAAGGATTATGACGCCCGTGTAGGTTGGTCCTTACGATGCCGACCCCTACCTTCGGCAGGCGAGGGTTCCGTCGCCTTCGGCTGGAGCGACCCAAGCCCTATTCAGGCCCCACCGAGGGTCACATTTTGCTCCCGATCGCCCGAGCCACCTAACTTCAGGGGGGCACGTGTCGGCGAGTGTCGCGACACCGAAGCGAGAGGATCGGCCCAACGTCTCAATCGTCCTCGCCACCTTGAACGAGCGTGGAAACCTCCCTGAGGTGATCACTCGGATCTTGCAACAATCCCTCCCCCCGCTGGAGGTGCTCGTGGTCGACGACGGGAGCACGGATGGAACTCGCGAGCTTGTCTCTGACATGGGTCAGAAGGATGGTCGCATTCGCCCCCTGTTCCATGATGGGAAGCAGACCACCTTGCGCGCCCAGTGCCAAGGCATCGAAGCGGCTCGAGGGGAATTCGTGGTCATCATGGACTCCGACCTGCAGCATCCTCCCGAGTTGATCCCGAACCTGATTCACGAACTCGCGCTCGGGGCGAGCTTGGCTGTTGCGAGTCGATACGCGCCGGGAGGCACCCCGGGTCCACGCCCACCCGTGCGCGCCGTGATCTCTCGGGCGGCGGAATGGATAGCGAAATTCATGCTCCGCGACGCCCGACGGGTCATGGACCCGGTGTCGGGATTCTTCGCGTTCCGGCGGGAGATTTTTGTCGACCTCAACCCGCTCTACCGGGGCTATAAACTACTGCTGTTCGTCCTGGTCATGAACAACGGCCGTCGCGTCGTGGAGGTGGGGTTCCCGTTCGAACCTCGCTCCAGCGGTGACAGCAAACTCACTCAAACCTTCGATTTCATCCGCGTCTTCCTTATCGAAGCGGTTCTTGCGAAGAGGCTCGAACAGGCTATCCGAGCAAGTCCCAGGCCGGGAAGCCATCTCCCCGAGCCGGGCGCATAGCCCGGACTGTCGCGTGACCCAACTTCCGGGACGCTTCTGTGGCCGACGGGCGCCGGCGCGCGCTGGAAACGCCTATAATGACCCGTTCGTGACCACCCCGCGCCAAGGGCTGGCGACGGTCGGGCCGCGGCCATCGGCTACACCTAAGCCACGGATCATTGGGAGTCGGGGGGATTCAGATGAGGCTGCTTGTCACCGGGGCTTCCGGTTTTATCGGCCGCCACTTGGTCACGTGGGCCGTGGCCAAGGGACATGAGGTCGTGGGCACCTATCTCGCCTCCTCCGAACTCTCGGTGCGCGATCTTCCGAAGTCGGGCGTGACGTGGGAGAAGCTCGATCTCAAGGACGGTGATCGGGTCGCGCAGATCGTGGCATCGGTCCGTCCCGAGGGTGTCATTCATCTCGGAGCGCAGGCGTACGCTCAGCGGGCGTGGGCCGACCCCGTCGATACGTTCCGCACCAACGTCATCGGGACGATCCACCTCTACGAGGCTCTTCGAAAAAATCCTCCCGCGAAAGGCACGTTGCTCGCCGCGTCGGGAGCCGCCTATGGAGCGCCGGGAAAACTACCGCTCCAAGAGGATTTCCCACTCAACCCCACCAACCCCTACGGGGTCTCCAAGGCCTGCCAAGAGATGCTCTCGTTGCAGTACGCATTGAATTTCGGGCTGCGCATCGTACGGGCACGGCTTTTTGGAACCACGGGACCAGGGAAGAAGGGGGATGCCCTCAACGACTTCGCGCAGCAGGTCGCCACGATCGAGCGATCCGGAAGGGCAGGGCAGTTGAAGGTTGGCAACCTCGACACGAAACGCGATGTCTCTGATATTCGAGATGTGCTGAGGGCGATGTGGCGGATCTTCGAGGCGGGAGATCCCACGCAGCCAGTGAACGTGGCCGCGGGACAGAGCTATTCGATCCGCTACATGGCCGAGCAATTGGCGCGCATGGCGCGTGTCCCGATCGAGATCGTGCCGGATCCCGTGCTCTTCCGACCGACCGACGAACCCGATAACCGTGCGGACGTGACTCGACTGCGCGCGCTCGGGTACACGCCTTCGTACACCCTGGTACAGACATTGGAGGACTCCCTCAACTTCTGGAGGGAAGCTCCTCCTTCGACCATCGAATAGACGAGGTGGCGATTCACTGCCTTCGGCCCCGGCCCTGCTTCTCAGGGTTCGGCCGTTACATCCGAAGATCCCGCGCTCGGCCAGCGGCGGGGAGGGAACTCGGCGGAACCGCTCATACCAACTTCCGCCGAAAATGGATCAGATGGTGAACTTCTTCATAGTCCAAGGATCGATGAGCCAGTTCCCCCGTCCGATTACCCGATAGCGTATCGGAAGCCATCTCGGTGCACCCATGGGAGCGAGCCCAATCCTCCGCCCCTCGGACGAGTGCGCGTCCGACGCCCGCCCTTCGCGCGTGGGGTTTCACGTACCACCCTTCGAGGTACCCCACGTTGGGGGTGGAGCAGCCATCCGCCGACTGTCGTACATCCACCTCAATGAAACCGAGGATCAATCCGGACGAATCCACGGCCACCAGCACCTCGGCGGGCAGCGGCGCCCCCGGCAGCTTTCCGAATCCCCATCCCTGCAAGAATCCGTCGGCCTCGGCCTCCAGGTCCTCCGGCGAGTGATCGTCCCATAGTTGAGCTCGGAGAACGAGCCAATCGTCGCGGTCCGCCGGCCGGAGCGGCCGCACTTGTAGCTCCTTTGGCATGAAGGCCGTCGGCTGACGCGTCCGAGGTTGTTCACGACCCCGCGAAGATCGGGAACTTGTACCGGTCACACTGAATCTCCTCGAAGACCAGGGGGCGCCTACGCTAGCCGGCCGAGGAACTGCTCGCGATTTCTTGGAGGCCTTTAACGAGGGTTTCCAGCGTCGGGGCTGAGGTCAGTTCATGAATCTCAAACTGGAAAAGGTCGGGGACCTCATAGGAAATTCTTTGAAGTTCGTCATGAAGTCGATCCCCGCTGATATCTCCCGTAATGGCGTATCCGGCGCCCGGTCGCGTAAAGGTTCGGATCTCGCGAAACACCCCTGAATGCATCTGTTCGTTTACCACATCGACCATCCGCGCGATGAGTTTCAGTTGATGCTCCGGATCCGTGCCGAGGAGCATTCGATCGCGCGTTTCCCACAGGATGAGATACGTTGGCATCACGTCAAGAT
>JBAUTP010000274.1:0-1788 GCA_049582265.1 Thermoplasmata archaeon | reverse complement strand
GAGTAGCCGAGATCCTGCGTTTGTAGAACGAGTTCGTCCGATGGCATGGCCGCACTGGGTGCTCGAAGGGACCCGGACGCCTTCTTGGCCCTTTCCTGCGAACACCGTGGATCAGGGCGAGCGCCGCACGAGGCCGGCATCAGGACCCGCTCTACGTGAAACGACGATCTCCGGTCAATCGGCCAACTGATCCAGCCCCCTAAAACATGGGTTCAATCTTGCCTCGCAGGCCTGATGAGGTCGGAGTATAGGACGAACTCCCGGGTGTAAGTGCCGAGAGAGAGGCTAGCGTTGGCCCCGACAAGTTTCGCATGTTGACAATCACCTGCTCCGCGTATCCCTTTTCCCGACCGCCCCCCTGAGGGCGAACTCCCGAATTCGGGGCCGAACGGAACCCCGCCCAAACTTCTCGGCCACCTTCCCGACTTCCCTCCTGCGCCGGTGAACTCAACACAACCGCACTTCGATGGACGGTCGGAGAGGAACGAAGGGGGCCGAATGGAGCGATTTATACACCCTACCGAGCTGTCCGTCGGAACATGCCTCGCGAAGATATTCTAACTTCAGTCCACAAAGGCCTTCGAGCCATGATCTACGATACGGGCCGGGAACTTCAGACGACGGACTTTACCAACACAGCTCAGAGCGAGGCCATCTGCGAGCGGCTAGCGGTCGAGTTCAAAGGAGCTTCCTCCGCCTGCGCCGTCTGTTGGCTCAGCAGTCACGCCGCCGACGAGAACCGGGCACTTTTCTCTGTCATGCGCGACCATGAGAGGGAGCTCATCGAAATTCTCGTCCACGAGCACGAGGAGATCGAGAAGAGAATCGATGCCATCGGCGCGCTTTCCCGGGATCTCGTAGACCATACGGATCCCTCAGGGCGGGTCGAAGTTGGCGTGAAGCTCAACCGGGCCGCGAACGACCTGTTCGGCTACTACATCGCCCACATGAACAAGGAAGAGGAGACTTTGGTCCCCGCCACGTGGAAGTACTTCACGGATGCTCAGCTGAGTGCGATCCGTGCCTCCGTTCAAGCAGCCATGCCGCCTGAGCGGCTCGCGGTCATGTTGCGGTGGATCATTTCTGCTCAAAACGTGAATGAAATTGTCGGATTTCTCACGCGAATGAAAGCGAGCGCTCCTCCGGCCGTCTACGCAGGGATGGCCCAGTTGGCTGAGCAAACTCTCGGGCCCGATCGATGGGGCGAGGTCATCGAGCGGATATCGCCCTGAGCTTGGACTTCGGCCGAATGTCGAAGGATTCGGCATTCCGAGGGCGGTAATGCGACAACAACGGCACTCCTTAGGGTGGTCGTAGACCGAGTTATACGTCTTGTTTCATAACCCTCGACGCCATTCCCCGCCCACCTCGGGATTGATGTTTGATGCGAATTCAGGTGGGCGGAGAAGTGCGGGATCGCCCGTCAAGTGCGGCTCGAAGCCAAAACGGGACGACCGGGCCATGAAGGCTCGCCGAGCGCTCTATCTCTGGCTGTCCGTGGAGATGGCGGCAGGGATCATTGCCCTCGCCGAGGTCGTGTTCATTCTTCCGTCCGTGATCCTTCTCCGTATCGGGGGAAGCATCGTTCAGTTCATCGTGCCGATCACGGTCGTGAGCGCGGCGGTCGCCGGCTATCTCGCATGGCGAGCCTTCCCCTTGGTGGGTCAGGTGGCCAATCTCGGACGAGAACCCTCTCCCGCGTTGTAGTTCTGCCCGAGTGCCGGGGCGGGATCGATTGTCCCCAGAGGAAAATCCCCCTTCCATATAAGAAGGTCGGGGATCGAATAC
>JBAUTP010000273.1:0-3219 GCA_049582265.1 Thermoplasmata archaeon | reverse complement strand
CGAATCAACGCATGTAATGACGGTGACGTCGGTTCGGGCCCGGACAGGGAGTCCACCTTTTGCGAAGCCCTGCGCGTACGCAACGTTCGCCCGACGAAATTCAGCGACCGGGTCACCCGTATCTGGGTTCATGGAGAGGGAACGTTGACATCGAAACCGGGATAAGTATCTGACCCCTTCCGTGCGCACACATCAATCCGGGTCTGAACGACAACCGAGGGCGTACCCTAATCCTAGGATTGCCGAGTGAAGCTTAGAGGCGCCGGAGACCGGCGGGCGAGGCTCGCCGCGAGGGTGAAGAACGGAACACGCGTTAGATGACGGGACCGAGAAGTGTAAACGACCGCCAAATCGGTTTAGGACTCTGGAACCCCCCCCTTCCGAACGTATCCGGCCTTTTCCCCGACTGCAACTGCCGGCCCCTTCCGTCGCGGGAACGTCGATGAGGTGACTCTCAGGAAGGTGAATGAGGGGGCCGGCGATATCGTTCGTCTCCCTTAGCGGCCGACGCTGTTCATCTCCTTCGTGAAGCCCTTCTCTGCTCGCGTTTTTCGGTCTCTGAGGTCGGGCTTCGCGCGATCACAATGTCCAAGGCGTGCCGATGGGGAATCCCACTCGAGTTGCAGTCGAATTCGACCTCGGCACTTTCCAAGATCTTCCAGTCCCAATAATAGCCGAGGAGCTCGCCGGACTTGTACGGCCTCTCGTTCCGATCCATCTCGGGTGCTGGGCGGAGGTAGGGCTTGTTCACGAACGCATTCATGGCATTAATCCCACCTCGGGCCGTTGCGTTCTTAAAGTGTTCAAAGCGACGAGTCCGACTCGAAGGTGGCAGGTTTCCCATCGCCCCACTTGAGAACACTACGTCGAACTTCCCCGGAATCTGATAACTTCGAATGTCTCCTTGTTGTGTTTGCACATCAAGGTTCAGACTAGCCGCACGGCGCCGTGCCTTGGCCAATCCCTTGGTGGAGATGTCCACCCCCAGGACGCGGAATCCACGCCGTGCAAAATGGATGAGATCGCGGCCTTCTCCCGTACCTAGATCAATGAGTCGGGGCCCTGGTCGTGGACCCACTTTCACCAGTTTGAGGACAGTTCGACACAGACCGGTCGGCTTTGTCCCCCAGTAGTACCCCGGTCGAGAGTATCTCTCATCGTATCTCACTTCAGAGTCTGGCATTGTTCCTGTTCCGAAGAAATCTCTCGTGAATGATGGTCGGTGTTCCGTTGTCAGAGTCCGATTCCTCGGATAAGCTTGAAGAGTGGAACCCGCGCTCGGTGATGGGACAGCGAAGTGCGAACGGCTGCCAAATGGGTTCGATGGCTCTCGAAATTTTATCGCCTACCACTTTGCCCGGTCTCGTACCGCATCCACGAGCCCCTTTGTGACAGAAACTTCGATGTTGTCGTGATCGGCGAGCCGGACGATCGGTCCCGCGATGGCTTCCAGCTCGGGGGTTCGATGCGCTTCTACATCTTTCTGCATGGAACTGCGCAGTCCGTAGGGCATCGTCTTGATCGTCGAGAGTACGACCTCAGTTTCCACCTTGGCGCCCTGGGCGATTGCGACCGCGCAGACCTCTCGGACGCAGGCTTCTAGGTGATCCAGCCAAGATTGATCGGCAAGAATTTCGCCTAGTGATTTGTTCGCCGACGTCGTCGTCAGAGCGAGAGGAGCCAGGAACACCAGTTTGCTCCACATCAGCGTAGGTTCGTCGTTCAGAAACTGACACGCGAAGCCGAGCATACCAAGTTGATCGAGGGTACTTCCGAGAATTTTCCGCCCAGTCGAGGAGACGTTGAGCCGGTCGAAAGGAGAACGAAGGATAATCCGACCCGGGCGGACACTCTCTGACTCGACCGCGATGGTTGCGGGGATCACTTTGGCCGCTCCGTACTTCGCTCGCAGGAAAGAGATGTGATCGATTCCGTTGAGCAACGGCACTATCGCATTCACCGATTCCGGATTGGTGATTGAGGAGAGTGCAGACTCGAGCTGCGTGGCCTTTACCGTAATCCAAAGCACATCTATGGCAGGTACTTCCGCAACGACGGAAACCTGTTCCTGGAAGCTTCCCAAGGGACCTTCCAAGTGCAGTTGATTCGGGTACGTTCCCAGACGCTCCTCTCGGACTACCAGCGTGACTGCCCAACCAGAGTGGGCGAGGCACGTGCCGATCAATCCGCCCACGCCGCCGGCGCCCCAAAATCGCGTGTCGAATACCCCGGGACGACCAGTCCCGAGACGCCGAGCCCTGCGCACCCATCGCTACCTCCCTGTGTCATCCTAGATAGCACTTCGATTCAACTCGCTTAGTTTCGCTCGCTACGGGGTTGAAGTCGGAGTGGCTTATCATCGACGAGGAGCTGTGCCCCCCTGAGCAGCGCATAGTCTCTGAAGGAGCCACGCGTGCGGCCACCGTAATCGTCGTTGTGGCCAATGTACAGTGTCACCAATCCCTGCTCTTGATCCTCTCCGAGAGGATAGTCATGAAGTTCCGGATTCAGTCCCACCGCTAGAAGCGCCGGTCGGACCCGTTCGGCCCCCGCTCCGCGAAAGCGACGTTCAAAGGAAGTTCGTCCCTGTTCGAGGGAATGACGAGCCAACCGACCGTCGTGGAATGTCCAGTCCGCGCCCGCGAAGATTCCTCGGAAGTTCCGAGACGGAAGATTCGAAATGAATCGACCTTCACCCCGGCGTTCGTCCAGAGTGACACGGACGAATCCCGACGGGAGCAGGGTCCACGTCCGACCACCGACCAAGTCCTGCGCGTCCACCATCCCATCGTCGAGGAACGGCTGACGACCGGCGAGCCCGAGTTCAAGGTGGGTGCCGTTCGGATGTTGGATCGTGATACGACGTCCGTGGCGCAGCCGACTAACGATCGATCGGCCCGCCCTCCGAAGGAAGCGAGGTTCGACGGCGCTGCCCACGAAACCTTGTCGGCGCCAGCTTTCGATATTCACACCGAATCTGCGGGCTCCGCTCGCCGTGACGGCGGCCGAATAGAGGTAGACAGAAGGGATCGAGCGTCGGGCAAGCTCCCGATTCCTTTCCATTGAGCGTGTGAGCTGTGCACGACGATGGGCCGGCGGAAGGCGATCACGACGACTCGCGACCTCGACGCTTGGAGGGAGAAGTACAAAGCCATTGCAGGATCGATAGGCGGCGATTTCGGCCCCGGGCAGAGCGTGGGCATTTGCGGGGCTCAGACT
>JBAUTP010000272.1:0-3307 GCA_049582265.1 Thermoplasmata archaeon | reverse complement strand
GCTCGGCTGTCGCCGGTACATGGTGATCCATCACACCGAGTGTGGACTTAATCGAGCCACGAATGACGGGCTTCGGGAACGAGTTCAGAAGGAACTGGGTCTGGACGCGTCCCAGGTGGATTTCCTTGCCTATGACGATTTGGATCAAAGCGTGCGAGACGACGTTGCGCGTCTCCAGAACTCTTCTCTGACTCGAAGAGATGTCAGCGTCACAGGTCACGTGTATGACGTTAAAAGTGGCCGGTTGCGTGACGTTACTACCTCCTAAGCGGGGGCAAAATCCACCGCGGACGGAGCTGCTCGCAACCCGCCGGCGTCGAGGCGGGTTGCCTTCGTATCAGTGGGCGCTACCTCTCCGCCTTGCTGCCGGCCTCGCACCCGTATGGCGGTCGCTTCACCTGCGGGAGGCCCGCTGACTACAGGCGGCGGCCGGCAAGGGATGCCTCCACTCTTCACTTCCCGAGGCCGCACAGGTTTGAAGTCGAAGTGAGGACGCAACGCCAGTTCACGAGGGCCTCGAGGGTTCGTCTGACCGCCCCTCGCGACTTCGCCGCCGGGTGAAATCCATCGTCCAGTTTGTCTCCCACGTCCCCCCGCCGTCGGCAGAGAACGCTTGCTCCCAATGGGGCGAGCCGGATTCGATCCCAACCCATACGAACCGGACTCGAATTGGTCGACCCTCAAAGAAGTCATCGGCGAAGAAGAGACCCTGGCCTCCGTCGAACCGGCCCACCAGGGGCGGGTCCAACTGGTTTGGTCTTCGACTGTCGAACCACCATATCGACCATGTTCCACCCGCGGGGTCGAAGATTCGGAACGCGGAAGCTCGGTAAACTCCGTCGGATCGATCGATGACATAGTCATCGACGACGGCCTGGCCCGACATGAGTTCTCGGACCAAACAGGTCCCGGAGAAGCTCAGCCATATCGTGCAGCCGGCAAGGCGCGTTCTCAGTTGGTGATGACGGACCTCCCAGTCTCCTACCAGGAAGGAGAAGTCTGAGGCAGACGAAGCCGTCAGAGTGGGGGTCCTCCGGCGGTGCAATGTCTTCGCTCCGGGCGGATCTCAGGACGGGTGCGGTGCTCGCCGGCCCTCATCGTTATTGGATCACCGCGCCCGTGTCTGAAGGTTAGGCCGTTGAACATGACCCTCCCCAGTTGACCATTGAAACCTCGAGGTAAGCCGCACCGCGGCGCAATCATCCTCGAGGAGCGGCGAGCGAACACGAGCCCTCTCGCTTTAGTCCCCAGCGCTTCATGATGCCATAGTGAACCCTCGGCAGGACGAGGAGCTACCCCTCTGATCCTCCCTCGTACCCAAGCTCGGACGACTGGTCCGGAACAACAAAGTGGCGCAGATAAGACCCGACATTTCAAGCCGGAGTATGCTCGGCACCTCATAACCCGAAAGGATCGCCTTGCTAGTATGCCAGGTGAGTGCCAGTCGGCTCTTGGTCCTGTCGATCGATCGGAGCCGTTAGGTGTCTCGGTGTGGGGAGGTTCTAGCCCGGGTCGGACATACATCTGCCTAGGAAGACTGCCGACCGAGAGGTGCGATTCAATCGAATTGATTTCGGGGCACGCCTGGACTCGAGAAATAACAACAGAGGACGGCGCCGGCGTGGACAGACCGGGTTTTTGATGTGTTCGTCTCATTGGGCTTCATCGTCCTCGTGATCGGATGGGTTATTCATCGAACGGCCGCCCTTCCAAGGTACTCGAACGAGACCGCATAGTGCCGGGTCCGCAAGCTCTGAGGGATGTGAATACGTCACGCATTGGATCTGATTGAGTCGAGGGAAAGCCCAACGGAAGGTCCCTTCCATGCTTGCCTGGCGAGAGAAAGAATCACGGGGGGGTTGTACCTACCGGCCAATGACCTTCCAGCCCTGGCATATTACAAGTAGGCTCGTCGAATTCGGTCTGGGCCATGCCGGAAACCCCCTCGAAGCTCGAGCGCGACGCGGCGCGCAACATCGTGACAAAGTACCTCAAGGCCCGGGCGGGCGAGAACGCGATCATTGAGTCCTGGAGCCACACGATGCCTTTGGCCTCGGCGATGGTCGACGAGTTCCGCCGTGCGGGCAGCAACGTACTTTTCATCTACAATGACGAGGAGGCTTGGTGGCGCGCATTCGACCGGAAGCAGAGCAAGCTCCTCGGCAAGGCGATCGCTACAGAGTGGGCGGCCCTGAAATCCACGGATGTGTACGTGAATTTCTGGGGTCCGGGCGACACCGACCGCATGGAGAAACTGCCCGATAAACCCGGCAATGAAGCATTCGCCTGGAACTGGCCCTGGTACGCTGTCGCCAGGAAGGCGGGTCTCCGCGGAGTGCGGATGACCGTTGGGTTTGTGACGGAGCGACGGGCCAAGCAGTGGGGCGTGGATCTCGACCAGTGGGAGGAGAGCATGCTGCAGGCATCTCTCATCGACCCGCAGGAGATGGCCAGAAGCGGGGCTCGGCTCTCCAAAGCACTCACTCGCGGAAAAAAAGTGCGGATCACTCACTCCAACGGAACCGACCTCGAAGTTGCCTTGGCCGGGGCCGCTCCACGATTACTCGATGGGAGACCGCACCCTTGGGACAAGAGATTGGCCCCATCAGGTATGCTGCAGCAGAACCCCGCCGGAAGTGTCGGCGTCGCCCTCGACTCCAAGACTGGGGAGGGGACATTCCACGCCAACCGCCGGTCAAACATCTGGTGGAACTGGCACGCCGGGGGAACGCTCGAATTCGCCAACGGCAAGCTTACCTCGTATTCCTTCGAGGATGGGGAGGGAGAGTTTGCCCGTCAGTACAAGAACGGCACGGCGGGCAAGGAACGTGCTAGCGCCCTCACCTTCGGGCTGAACCCAGCGGTCAAGGACGTCCCCAACTTGGAGACCATCGAGTGCGGCAGCGTTTCCCTGCAAATTGGGGCGAACCGGTTTCTCAGCGGCACCAACGGGTCGACTTTCTTCAGTTGGTTCTCGCTCGCCGGCTCCGAGATCGCGATCGACGGGACCCCCGTCATCCGAGCCGGGAAATTCCTCTAGTGCGGCATCCATTAGGAAGGTACGGTACGTGAATTCGTCACGCAAGGGGTTCGATTCAGCCGCCGGGTAAGGAGGCGGAGCGCATCCTTCTCCTCGCGCCCCTCCGAGAACCTCGAACCGGTGAGCGCCCCCCCCACGGACCGTTCGAAAGTGGTTCTAGTGGTTGGATGGATTCTTACTCGGCGGGGGTGGCCAGTCACGAGACCGTGTGGGGCGGTCGAAGGGCTTTTTCATCTCCGAAGGATGCCAGGGGGAATGGCCACAGGA
>JBAUTP010000271.1:0-3016 GCA_049582265.1 Thermoplasmata archaeon | reverse complement strand
CGAGAGAAGCGCTCTCCATGGAGCCCGAACCCGACGTTCTTCCCGCCCTCTAGGCGACGGGTGCTTCGTGGCCCTCGCGCAGGTCGAACTCGTTGAGCAGCACATCCAGGCACTGGGAGGCGCGGAGCGTCACGGGCGCTACCGAGACCCGGGGAACCGCCGTGACCGTCAATCGATCCCTCTCGGCCGCGGTGAGGTCCTTGTCATCGCTTAGGATCGCGGAGAATCCCCGCATCTCCGTCCGAAAGCTCCGCAGCGGTCCGCCATCTTCCTGGAGCCAAAGCGCATCGGGCTGACGCGCGAACCGCTCGAGCTCCTCGAGGGGGTCGACCGGCCCTACCACGATGCCGGGGGAGGACTCGAAGTCCCGCTCGAGCGCTGTCGAGCGGGTCAAGGCGTTCTTCAGGAGGGCGGCGGTGGAGCGCTCATCGGGGTTGAGGTACCGGACCCGGTCGCTGGAAATGCGGATCTTCCGGGCGCGAGGGGGTGGTTCGGCCACGAACAGGATCGTCATCTCTAGTCCCCGTCGCAGCCCGTTCGAAACCGTGAACGACGTGCTTACACACCGGGCGACCTCGTCCATCCGGCCCCCGCCCCCGGCGAGGTCGTTGAGCGTGAAGCTACCGTCCACCGGGACCCGGTGCGCGATGATCAGAACACGATGCCCCGGCACGAGAGTCCCAGCGGACCGGGGTCAACCATACTTCGACCGGGCCCGAGACGTACCTACGGAGACGGAGGGGCACGTCGGGTGTTGCGTGGGGGCGCTGGAGGCTGTGGTCCGCCCTCAGGCTCGCTCCCGGCGTCACGGCGTTCGAACCAGATCTCATCGCCGAGCTCGTGATAGACGGCGTGGGCGGCGAGACCGGTTCCGTGCTCACCATGCGGCAAGTGGAACGCGCCCGACCGCGCCGGGTTGTTCGAGAAGACGACGTCCTGCTCTCCGGCCTCTGCCATCGCTTCGGACTCTTGCCGAGCGAGCTCGAAGATGCGGTCCTTTCGGAACATCCAGTAGTGGATGCGCCACTCGCGGCCATCGTACAGCGTCGTCTCGTCCCGTTCGGTCTCGAGGATGCCGCTGTCCTCCAACATGTAGAACGTATCCCGGTCGTCCGGCTCCAGGACGTTATCGATGATCCGCTCGTTGAAGCCGAAGAAGTTCAGCACGTGGGCTGAGATCGCACGAGCGTCCTCGGGGCGCATGCCTTCGTGGCCGACGGATCGACGGATCGCTTTCGCGAGGGAGTCGTGATCGACGGGGCCCGCTTGGGCGAGCACGGCATCTTGCGGTAGTCCGGCCCGAGTGGTCTTTACATCGGCCGGGGACCGGAGCGGAACGGGGTTCCTCAGCCGATAGCCCGTCTTCGCTATGTTACGGTCAGGCTCGTTGGACCGCTGCATGGCTAGATTAACTCCGAGGTCCGTATAAATATCCTTGCTAACGTGCAGAGTTATTCGACTTCTGTCGCAGAATGGCGCGCTCCTCGAGCTCTCACCTCAGGGGCGACGGCTTGTCCGGACGGATTTTGCCAGTGTCTCCATGCGGGGCCTCCACTCTTCCGACTCGATCCGGTTCTCAAGCTCCGTGAGCTCCCGAGAAAATGGAAGGAGGGACTTCGCGAGATAGACGTGGGCGAATCCGCCCGTGGAAGGCCCCGTCCAAGGTCGGCCGCTTCGTTGGCGTGCCCGGTACTCGTAGTATTCGGGGGCGGGAAGGAACCAAACGATGCTATCGTCCGTCACCCGAGGTGCATCCCCCGACTGACCGATCAGCTTGAGGCCCAAGTGCCGGCTGACGACGGCCGGGAGGTTGACGAGCAAACTGTCGCCCACACGGCTCGTCGCAAGGACCCGATTGCGCACGGTCTCGATGGCCAACACTTCGCGCGCCTGGAACGCGGGTAGCACCCGAGCGATGCCGGGTCCGCGGGCGAGGAACGCGAGCCCTCGGGCCGGGGGATAGAGACCTCGGACATCCTCGCTGTGATACTGGATCAGTTCGGCCACTTCCTTCGGGAGCTGGACGACCAGCCACGTCGGATGGACCGCCTTCAGAATGACGTGCTCCACGACGGACCGTAGACCATCCGCGGGGTTATTTGAACTCCCGTCGCGCCTCACGCATCGTTCACGTGTTCCCGCGGGTGCAACGATCGTAGGCGTTCGGCGAGGGGGCGCAGGTCCTCCAAGTCGAGGGCAAGGTCCGCGGCCCTACGGACCTCGGGCCAGGCGCTGTTGAGGGCCACACCTCCGCCGACACGGGGGAAGACGCGAGCATCCGCCCAGCCATCCCCGATGTGGACGACCCGATTGGGAGCTACGGACAAGCGTCCGAGGAGCTCCTTGAGACCGGCTACCTTGTCCGCCCGGACGGGAGGGAGCGCGCCGAGCCGCCCTCCTTCCACCGCGGAGCCTGGGACCCCAGCGAAGTCATCGAACCCGAAGGTCCGTTGGTACCATTCGCAGACCAGCGTTGGATTGTGGGTCAAGAGGACGACACGGACGCCCTCGTCGTGAAGTTTTCTCACGAACCCGTCAATGCCCGCGATCCGCGGGGTGATCGAAAGGGCCGTCTCGAACTCGTGATTCGGCAAGCCCACTGCGATCTCGAGGAGGTCGCGAAGGTGCTCATCCTCCCCGATGTCCCCTGCGAGAAAGGCTCGGTTGGTCTCGGCGTACTCGGCCAATCGACCCGCTCGTTCAGCAATGACGCGCCATCCATGCACCGTGGTTAGGGTTCCGTCGATATCGATGGTGACGAGTTGCCAGGGCATTCCATTCATGTCATTCCACGAGGAGGTGAGCGGGACCGCCGGCCCATGCCAAATCCCATCAGAATTCCTCCGATCCACACGATACTCATCCCGCCCGCCGCGACCGGAAGTACCCGATACAAGCCGCCGGGGGAGGAAGGAAGAAGGAGAACCAAGAGGAACCATCCCAGGATCGAGAGGAGGAGACCCACGACGACGATCCTCTGCCGGCGATGGCTCACGGATTGGGCAGCGTCCGAGGC
>JBAUTP010000270.1:0-2626 GCA_049582265.1 Thermoplasmata archaeon | reverse complement strand
GCTCCAGAGCACTCGAGCCTGCCAGAGATCGGTCCCGACCCCCAGGCGGCGATACCCTGGTCGGACCGAGAGCGAATGAAGTCGTCCCTGTCCATTCACTAGGGATACCCAGCCCACTCCTGCGATTTGCCCCGCGACCTCCACCGCGAACCCTTTCTCCCCCGCCGGCGGCATCGAGCCGAGCCAGCGTGGGTCCACCGGGCCGAACTGCTCGACCAGGAGCCGAGCGACGGCCGTCCGGTCCTCCTCCCGGATGGTTCGAACCGGGTGCCGGAAGTGACCGTGCGGTTCCCAATCAGCGAGGTCGAGTTCAAGGATGCGGAACGGTTCTCCTCCGGACTGAAGCTCCAGCTCCGAAAAAACGCCCACCCCGCTTATCAGTTGGCTGAGCGCTGTTGCGAGTGGGACCGAACGGGCGAACACTGAGGCAATCTTCTCCACGTCATTGTGAAGGAAGAGACCATCCACCTCGTGCCCCGACCTTGAGACCGCCACCTGACCCCCGCAGCGAAGGACTTCTCGCATGAAGTGAGCCAAGAAGGGGTTGAAGAAGTCGGACAGGTCCTGAAACCGGAGGCCGTCAACCTCCTCCGGGTTCGTGATGTAGTCGACCTCGAGGGGGACCCTGGATTCAGGGCGCCCCGAGCCATCGACGGTGGATCGCACGGCCGGAGTCGACGTCCCCTGCGTCGGGCTGTCACGCTCAGGTGCTTCCAGCGGGCACCCCTCCGGTCGTCAATTGCGCGGATCCCACCAAGACGAGCTTCCCCCCCCAGCCAATACCGCCTCGTGCCACGAATTCCGATAGAAAGAGGTCCATCCGATGCGCCAAAGTCCTTCCAGTCGCGGATTTCCACCGTTTTCGATAGCACCGCCGGAGATAAGTGCGGTTCGCGCGTGGAAATCACGATGGACCGAGCCTTTCGACTGGTCGGCGCGGGAGCTGTCACGATCGCTCTTACACTTCTTCTCCCCGCCGTCGGAGTGGCGGTCCAGGGCTCATGGGGTGAGGGAGGCATCTCTTCGTCGGCGCATGCTGGGCTGAACGCTCCCCGCGACACCTCGACCGTCCCGGGGTCGACGTCCGCAGCGGTAAGCCCGGGCTCGATCGCCTACACCCTGGTACTCCAGAACAACACTCTCCTCTCGGGCAATTTCTTGTCCGGGAACGGTCGGAATCCTGATGCTATCGCTGTGGACCCGAGCAACGGAAACCTCTACGTTGCGAGCGGCGGCGTTCCGAGCACCGGGATCGACGGTGTCGCGAACGCCGGCCCGGAGGAAGTGACCGTGATCAATGCCGCCACGGGCTCCGCCGTCGCTTCCGTGCCAGTGGGGGCGTCTCCCGATGCCATCGCCTACGACAGCGCCAACGGCTACCTCTACGTCACCAATTCATTCTCCAACAACACGACGGTGATCGACGGAGGGACGAATACGGTCGTCGCTTCGATCCCGGTCGGGAGCGCACCTGACGGTATCGCGGTGGACCCGATCAACAACACGCTCTTCGTCGCCAACTATGGGTCAAATAACGTTTCGGTCATCAACGGCGCCACCAACAGCGTCATCGCTAGTATCGCCGCCGGGGATGAGCCGGACGCGATCGCGTACAACAGCGCGAACGGCGGCATCTACGTTCCCAACTTTGTATCAGGGAATGCGACGGTCATACGTGCCGCGAACGACTCGGTCGTTGGGTCCGTCAGTGTGGGTGTCGAACCCGACGCCATCGCCGTCGACAGCAGCCTTGACGTCGTCTACGTGGCGAATGCCGGCACCTTCAATGTGAGCAGCATCAACGGAGCTACGAACGCGTCAGGGCCCTCGCTCCCCACGGGTCCGTTCCCGGACGCGATGGCCTTCGACAACGTGACGGGTGACCTCTACGTGGCGAACCTGGCGACGAACAACGTCACCGTGGTCGACGTTGCGACGGAAGCCACGGTCGCTGACCTTTCGGCCGGCTCGATGCCCAGCGGCGTTGCGTTTGATGCCGGCAACGGCGATGTCTACGTGACCAACTTCGCGTCGGACGACGTCACGGTCATCAATGCCGCCACGACGAGCCTCGCCGGCGAGTTTCTGGTGGGGACATCTCCCGATGCTCTTGCGTTCGACCCGGCCAACGATGACCTCTACGTGGCAAACTTCGACGCCGACCTCGTGACCATCGTTTCGGCCGCGAGCGATTCGGTCCTTGGCTCAGTTCCCGTTGGAACCGAGCCCGACGGAGTCGCGTTCGATAGCGCGGACGGGTCCATCTATGTCGCCAACTACGGGTCGAACAACGTTTCCGTCATCAACGGGTCTACCAATCTGATCGCCGGCTCTATCGCGGTCGGCGCCGAACCGAAGGGCATCGCCTTTGATCCGGAGAATGGGTATCTCTACGTCGCCGATTTCAACGCGAGCGATTCCTCGTCCAGCACGCTCACCGCTGTCGATGGGGCGTCCAATACGGTCCTGGGGACGATCGCCGTCGGCACCGAACCGAACGGCGTGGCGATAGACCCCACGGCGAACTCCGTTTTTGTGACCAACTCCCGTTCCAGCAACGTGACCGTGATTGCGGGGACATCGGGGACTGTCAGCGGTTCGGTCGGCACCGAGCCATCTCCCGAGG
>JBAUTP010000269.1:0-19686 GCA_049582265.1 Thermoplasmata archaeon | reverse complement strand
GAACGCGCGTGTCTCTTCGACCAGCCGGAGCCCGCGAATTCCGGTCGCTGCGAGCATCTCCCATCCATCCATCGGGCGCTCCCCGCGGGGGGCTTCGGCGGCGAGCACCGCGACGGCAAGATCTCGGTCGAGCGCCATCGCGGGATTGTAGAACACCGCTCGCCGTCGGGCCGGTCCACGTGGATTGATCGTCGAGGGGCGCTCGAAGGAGACAGCTCCTTCGCGACCCCGTAGGATCTCCGCTAGTGCGCCTTCCCCGTGAGCAGGCGGACGATCTTGAACGCGAGGAGGTTCTTGTTGACCGGCGTCACCTCGAGCAACCGTAGTTCGTCCCTCCGTCGGATGTCCTGTAGGAGCGGATTCCTCGATTTCTTATGAAGCGTCATAACGATGGATTTGTTCGCATCCAGCGTATCCACTACGCTCTGCGTGAACGCTTCGCTCTCCACCTCCATCTTGCCCACCTCATCGATCACGATCACGTCCGCGTTCTCGCGAGCCTCCGCCAGCGCGCGCGTGCCCAGACCCTCAAGCGCACCGAGATTCACCCCGTAGCGTCCCGAGCGCACCCGCGACTTCAGCGATTCGTGGGCAAACACTTCGTGTTCCTTGGTGAGCCAGTTCGTGATCTGGAACCCCGAGCGGCGTTGTTTCTCCACGATCGGCTCGGTTACCATACCTCCCACCTTGACCCCCTCCTGCTCGAGGAGTTGAATGATCCGGAGTAGGGTTTGCGTCTTGCCCGAGCCCGGCAGTCCTGTGATGCCGATCTTGACCGGGGCCGCTAATCGACGTGGCATACGCACACCTCGTTGTACAAGCCCCGACATCGCGCGATAGATTATGAAGGGTTCCCACTTGGATCAAGTGTGTTAGACGCGCGCACGGTGGAACAGACCGGAGTGGATGGGATCTACCCGGTGCGCGAGGACTCCGTGCTGCTGGCAGAATCCGTCGACGCCGCAGCCGGCGAACGGATTCTCGAGATCGGGTGCGGGCTCGGTGTCGCGTCGGTGCGCGCGGCCCGCGCGGGAGCACGGGTCGTATCGACCGACCTCAACCCGTTCGCCCTCCGGCGGCTCAAGGACGTCGCGCGAGAGGAGTCCCTCGATATCACCCCCATCCGGACCGATCTAGCCAACGGGCTCGGTCGCTTCGACGGCGTCCTCTGTAATCCGCCGTACCTTCCGACGACGGCGCGAACGCGCGACCCGGACCCATGGCACAACCTCGCGCTCGACGGTGGCCCCGACGGATGTCGCCTCCTGGCGCGTGTCATCGCCACGCTACCGGACCACCTGCGACCGGGCGGACGCGCCCTTGTGCTCGTGTCAACGCGGCAATCACCGAAGCGAGTCGCGTCCCTTCTCCGACGCTTCCGTACTCGCGGAGGGTCCGTGCGTACGGTGAGCCAGCTCAAGCTCTACCGAGAGCGCCTTGCCGTGATGCGTTTCGTTCCGCCCGGGACCTAGACGTGACGCTCGGCGTAGCGGACGACCGCTTCAAAGAAGGTGTACCCGTCGCTGTATCCATTGGCGTCCCCTTCCTTCGTCCACGAGGGTCGCTGGGCGCGGAAGAAGTCGCGCTCCGGATGGGGCATCAATCCGAACACATTCCCCTCCGGGCTCGTGAGGCCTGCGACGTTCCCCGCCGACCCGTTAGGATTCCATGGATAGGCGGCGGGCGCGCCGTCCGGGGTCACCCATCGAAACAAGATCTGACCATCGTCCTCAAGTTCTTGGAGACGTCGCCGCGCACCGGCGAGAACGAGCTTTCCCTCCGCGTGCCCCGAAGGAAATAGGAACCGTTCCCCCATGGCATGGTCGCGAAGCGGAGGGAAGCGACCACCCTCCCACTGCACGAACGTAGGGCGACACTCGTACCGGCCCGAGTCGTTCGTCATGAGCGCAGCCTCCGGTGGTCCGATGCGTCCCCCCGGACGACCCGGTAGGAGCCCGAGCTCGGTCAGCACCTGGAATCCATTGCAAAGCCCGCCCACGATCCGGCCTGACTGAACAAATTCTTGCAGCTCGGGTCCGATGGCCGCCTGCACGCGTGCCGCCAGGATCGCTCCGGCCCGGACGTAATCCCCGGCGCTGAACCCGCCGGGGATGAGGAGCATGTGGAAGTCGTTCAAGCGTCGCCGTCGCTCCGGTTCGACGTCGCGCCCTTCGAACTGCTTCAGGTGGACCACCTCGGGTTGAACGCCGAGGGCCCGGAATGCGACGAACAGTTCCGTATCGTTGTTCGTGCCTTCGATGGTGAGGATCGCGGTCCTCAATCGGCTTCGCGACGCGCTCGTCGGGGCTCCCGCGTTCACAGGGAGGACTCCGAGGAGATGCGCCGCGTCGCGAAGAACCGTTCGACGTGGCTCATGCATCCTCCACGATCGGGGCGGGGAGTCGATGCGCGCGAAGACGCGTTCCCGCCGAGAGACGATGACGAGCCGGAACGATGGCGAACGCATTCGCGTGCTGGAGGCTGGTGATCGCGGAGGAGTCGCGGAACGTAGGAAATCCCCTTTCGCCCCGGAGCCGAAGGGGGATCACCGTGGCAAGGTCCGGGCTCGGAGGAAGGTAATCCTCGGTTAGCCGAACGCTCACATCCGACCATCCGGGTCCGGCGCGATGGCCCAACTTCCGCAAGACCGGAAGCAGGAGCCAGAATCCGTTCGCGAGACAGGAGGTGGGGTGCCCGGGCATTCCGATGAGGAGTTTACCGCCGGTACTCGCAACGAGTGTAGGTTTTCCTGGGCGCACAGCAATGCCGTGGAACAAGAGGCGACCCACCCGCGGAAAGACCGCCGCGAGATAGTCCCGCTCGCCGACCGAGCTGCCGCCCGTGATGAGTACGAGGTCGTTCGCCCGGAGGGCACGTCGCACTCCCTTTTCGATAACGTCAGGGTCGTCGGGGAGCGGAGGATGGGGGTGAGGTTCTCCTCCCGCCGCTTCGACGAGCGCCGACAGCGTGAAATTGTTGCTCTCATGAATCTGGCCGGTCGATAGCCGCCGACCCGGCACTACGAGCTCGTTACCGTTCGGGAGGATGGCGACCCGGGGACGAGCGTAGACCGTTACGTTGCCGCGGCCGATGCTCGCCAGCGCGCCCAGCTCCACGGGGGTGAGAAGGCTCCCCTTCGCTACGATGAGGCTCCCCCTCGGAAAGTCGGCCCCCGGATTGGCGATTCGTTGGCGGGGTCGAATGAAGTTGGACACTCGGATCTTTGTGTCCGCGAGCTCCACATGCTCGAAGATGACGACCGTGTCGGCCCCTCGGGGAATCGCACCCCCGGTGGCGATCGCCACCGCCTCACCGGACCCCACAGGGCGCTCGTAGCCTCCCTCCGCGTAGACCTCCCCAACGACACGCAGGTGAACCGGTCGCTCCGACGAGGCACCTCGAGTGTCCCGGCTCCGCACGGCGTATCCATCCCACGTCGCACGACGGAAGGGCGGAATGGGTACCGGCGAGCGGTACGTCCGTGCGGCGACGCGGCCTAACGCGCGAGCGAGTGGGACGGACTCGGTTCTGCGAATCGGTCGAACCGCCTGAAGGGTGCGTCGCTGAGCTTCCGCGACGGGGATCAAGTGTCCGAAGGGTCGCATTTTCATTTTCTACCTCGACTCCCGGTCCTCTGAGATCCCCTACGGATCCATCGGGCTGCCGATCGATTGCCCTGGATCAATGCCCTTCGTAAAGGGGTACCTCGGATCCACGCCGCATAGAAGCCTCCGCGGAACGCGTCACCGGCTCCCGTCAATCGATGGGGCCGCCGGCCGGGCGCCGCCGGGACGGTCTCCATCCCCCCTCGAAAGTACGCAACAGCTCCCCGAGGACCGCGCGTCATCACGATCAAGGGGACATATCGAACTAGCCCCTTCGTGGATGTAACTCCCATCATCCGGGCCGCCCGTTGCGCTTCTGATCCATTCACGAAGAGCATCTCCGAGTACTGAAGGAGACGGGTGAGTTCCTTCGAGCTCCAGCGATAGTGAATCTCCTGGGCTGGGTCCGCCGCCACGTGACAGCCTAGGCTCCGTGCGAGTTCAGCCATCCGAAGCTGATATGCGGGGTCCCCCGTCGTGAGATGCACCCAGGTCGATCCGTTGACCACGGTCTCAGGGATCGGGGCGTGGCTGGCGTCGGTCATGGGGCCCTGGTCGATGAAGGTCATCTGAGACCCATGACGGTCCTCCACAATCATGCAAGCGGACGAGGACACGCCCTTCACGAACTCGAGGCCTTCGAGGTCGAGCTTCTCGCCACGGAGGACGTCGAGGAAGTCGGGCGGGAAGTCGTCGCCCAATCTCGAGACCAACCCCACCCGCAGACCTTCACGCGCCGCGACGCGAGCGATCGTGGCCGCGGTCCCACCGAGCTCCTTCCGACGCTCCAGGATCGGCACGGTCCGGTCAGCGGACGGAAGCGATTCCACCTCGATAAAATGGTCAATGTTGATGTGTCCGACCACCAGAAGGTCATGGCTTCGGTGTTCCGGCGATGCCGTGGAGGGCACGTCCACGCTGACCCTCACTCGTAGGGTCGCATAGCGACTTCGCCTCCAACTCCCTTCGACAGCCCTGGAACCCGACCGCAGCATTACATACGACATCCGTTCCCTTCGCTCAAGGGACCTATGTTGGTCGAAGGCGTGATCGCGGACCGCGACGGGGTCCGTCGCGCCTACGTCCGTTTCCGCAAGGGTCGCGTCATCGAAACCGGCCAGATTGGCACCGACTCCACCCGGGGTCGGGTGCGGCGAATCCACGGGATCGTTGTTCCAGCTCCGGTCAATGCTCACACACATCTCGCGGATGCCGTGTGGACGCGCGAGCCGCCCCACGAACCGGTCGAGGAGTTGGTGGGTTCGCCGACGGGCCTCAAATTTCGCCTCTTGGGCGAAACGCCCCCGACGCACAAGGTCGCCGCGATGCGAGCCGCCCTACGTCAGATGGAACGGTTCGGGATCGCTGCCACAGTGGACTTTCGGGAGGAGGGGCTCGAAGGCGTACGCCTCCTTCGACGGGCGGCTCGGGGGCTCCCCATTCGTGCCGTGATCCTCGGTCGACCGACGGCCCGTCCGGTCGATCCGGCCGAGCTTCGTGCCGTGCTGAAGATTGCGGATGGGGTAGGGCTGAGCTCCGCCTCCCAGGAGGACGCATCGACCCGAGAAACCATCGCTCGGATGTGCCGTTCCCTGGGAAAACACTTCGCGCTCCATGCCAGCGAGGTCGTCCGGGAATCCCCCGAGGAGTACCTCCGGCCTCGGCCGGACCTTCTGGTGCATCTCACCAACGCGACCGACGACGACCTTGGTCAAGTGCACGACGCCGGTGCCTACGTGGCCGTATGCCCCCGGTCGAACGCCCTCTTCGGCCGGTCGCCGGACTTCTCTCGCTTCCAAGCCGCGGACGTGAAGGTCATGTTGGGGACCGACAATGCGATGTTCCAGGCCCCGTCCTTGTGGCGCGAATTGGAGTTCGCCTATCACACCTCCCGTCTAGCCCATCGCCCCGTGAGTCCAGAGTTCCTGTTCCAAGCGACCTTCGTACGACCCTGGGATTGGCTTCACGAACCTCGGAACGCTGCGGTCGGAGCCGGTGGTACCGACCACGCGCTCATCCTTCGTCTTCCGACCGAGGACCCGTACTATCAGCTCGTCGCGCGCGCCACCGAACACCTTATGCTTCGGCCCGACAGCCGCCGCTCGTAGGAGCGCCGTGAAGGCCGACGAGCTGTTCGCGCTCCTGAGGCGCCGAGGGTTCCTGTGGCCCACGGCGGAGATCTACGGGGGCGCTCAGGGGCTGTACGATTACGGACCCCTGGGTGCAGCGCTGAAACGCCGGGTCGAGGATGCGTGGACGTCCTGGTTCGTGGGGCTTTCCGACGATTACTATCTCATCGACGCCGCCGAGATTCTCCCCGAGGCGGTCCTGCGGGCCTCCGGGCATCTCGAGAACTTTACCGACCCCGAGGTCTCGTGCGGGAACTGCCATGCCACCTTCCGCGCGGACACGGTCCTCGAAAAGGTGCGCCCCGATGGGGTGGATGGGCTCTCGGTCGAAGCGATCGGCGAGCTGATCTCTCAACATAAGGTCCGATGCCCCGCCTGCGGTCAGGTCGCGCTCAGCGTGCCACGTCCGTTCAACCTGATGTTCGGCCTCGACTTCGGCGTTACCGGGCGGGAGAAGGCCTACCTCCGCCCCGAGACGGCTCAGAGCAGCTATCTCGCGTTCGCGCGGATGCGCGACGTGGGCCGCCGAGCGTTACCGCTAGGGATCGCGATCATTGGTCACGCCTACCGCAACGAGATCGCACCCCGCCAAGTCCTCTTCCGGATGCGAGCCTTCACCCAAGCCGAGCTTCAGATCTTCTTCGATCCCGCATCGTTCACGGTACCGTTCGCGTCCGTACGAACGATCGAGCTTCCCGTCCTCCGTGTCGATCGACGCGAGACCCACGAGGAGCAGCCGGTCTGGTTGAGGGCGGACACTTTGGTCGCCGACGGCGGCCTTCCGGAGTTCTACGTCTTCCACCTCGTCCACACGTTCCGATTCTATACCGAAGTTCTCGGGATCCCCCGCGATCGGATTCGTCTACTGGAGAAGTCGGATGCGGAGCGGGCGTTCTACAATCGCATCCAGTTTGACGTCGAGGTCCGACTCGAGAGCTTAGACGGCTATCGAGAGCTGGGGGCGCTCCACTATCGTGGCGATTACGACCTGACGCGTCACGCCAAGGGGTCGGGAAAGGACTTGAGCGTTCGGCGGGAGGGCGGAACGTCCGTCGTTCCCCACGTCCTCGAGCTGCCCCACGGGATCGATCGGAACATTTGGGGCCTTGCGGACGTTGGAATCTCCACGGACAACGACCGGACCGTGTGGAAGATCCCCTCGCATCTGGCCCCGATCTCGGTCGGTGTCTTTCCCCTCATCAAGAAAGAACATGCCAGCTACGCCCGGGAGCTCGCTCAACGGTTCCGGGCGCTCGGGGTCTCGGTCGAGTACGACGAGGCGAGTTCCATCGGCAAGCGCTACGCACGGATGGACGAGGTGGGGACCCCCTTCTGCCTTACCGTGGACGGCTCCACCGTCGATCCTCAGCATCCCGACCACGATACGGTGACGTTGCGGGAGAGGGATTCCAAGGCTCAACATCGGCTTCGGGTCGAGGAAGCCCTCACCCGCGTGGTCGAGGCGATTCGACATCCGATACCCGGAGCCCCCGGATAGCGGAGCCCCCGCGGTTCCCGCGGGCTGTCGGGGAGCTGCCCCACCCGCGACACCTCTATTAACCGCCCCGGACTCATTCAGTATCGGGGATGGCAGGAGAAACGTCGAAGGCCGGCCCCAACGTGACCGCGGGGGCGGAGCACCGCGAATCACGCTGGATGGGTCAGGGGTATGCCGACATCACCAAGCTCCGGGAAATCGCCGCCCGACACCAGCGAGCGGCAACGCGTAACCAGGCACGCGCCGCCCGCATCCAGACACGTATCGAAAAACTGCGTCACACCGGTACTCTTCTCCGCGAGAAGGCGCAGAAGGTCCTCGCCATGATCCCACAGGTCGAGCAGCAGATGGCCCACAACGACCAGGCGATCAAATCGGCCACGCAACGCTCGCCCGGGCTCAACGTAGGGTCCGACGTGACGAGCATTCATTACAAGAACCGAAAGTTACAGCAGAAGATCGTTGACATGCAGCATCGCTCACGAACGCTCGAGCACCGTGCTGCGCAGCGGGCCCAAAAGGCCGCCGAGCTCAAGATCAAGGCGGACCGGTACATGGAACAGTCGAAGGTCGAAGAGCAGGAGGCGCAAAGCTACCTCAAGCGGGCGGACCGCCTCCAACTCGCCACGGAGGCCGAGTTCGCTGCTCGGCGGACCTCGCCGGAAGCGAACGCGTCCTCCGAAACACCCACCGGCCCGGCATGAAACTCATCGTCACGGTCGGCATGCCCGGTTCGGGCAAGGATGAGCTTCTCGAGGTCGCCCGCCAGGTAGGGCTGGCGACGCTCAAGATGGGGGACCTGGTTCGCGAAGAAACGCGGCGGCGGAGCCTTCCGATCACCAACGCGAACGTGGGCCGGATCGCGAACGAGGAGCGCGAGAAGCATGGTCCGGGGATCTGGGCGCAACGCGCGCTTCCTCGCCTCACCGAGACGCGTATGCTCGTGGACGGCTGTCGGTCGGATAGCGAGGTCTCCGTCTTCCGTCACAATTTCGGCGACCTCTTCGTGCTCGGGATCTTTGCGTCCCCCGAAGTTCGGTACGACCGGATGACACGCCGTAACCGAGGCGATGACGGACCGGGTCTCCAGGAGTTCTACGACCGCGACCGTCGGGAGCTTAAGTGGGGCATTGGAAGCGCCTTCACTCTCGCGGATGGAATGTTGGTGAATGAAGGATCCCTTGAGGAGTTCCGCGCCGCGGCTCGGCAGATGCTCGAGGGAATCCTCGGCCGCGAGACCTAGCGGTTCTAAGGGGCATTAGGGAAACCGCCGGTGACGCCCCGAACCACCCCGTCGAACCGTTCGCGGTCGACGATCGCGGCGACACGCCCAAAGCGGGCCCGGAGACGGCGGATCCCCTCCGACTCGAGCGCCTCGCGGGCCTCGGCGAGACGCGAGGAGCCTCGACGTCCCTTGAGCTGAGCATCCCAGGCCATCACGAGGTCCTCCGCGGACGTAGCCTTCGGGGGAGATTTGTTGAGCTTACGCTCGCGAAGAGTCCGTCGAACGAGTTCCACGTAGCTGATATGCTGGGTGAAGAGGTCGCCGTACTCCGCATCCGACGGGTCGAGCGATTCGACCGGGACGCCATTCTGGGTGCCCCAGACGAGGGCTTCCACGATGCCGGGGTTGGGTACCTGCACTTCCTCGAAGCGGGCCATCTCGCGCACCTCGATCGATTCCGTCTGGAAGAGGGGCACCATCGGCTCGGTGGGGGTGCCGACGAACTGGTCGTGGAACCCCTCGAGGTCCTCTGCGCTCACCCCAATGCCCACGACCTGCGGTCGGAACAGGCCCAGCGCCCGCTGGACTTCGAACCGCTCTCGAACGACCCCTCGGACCACCCCGAGAACCCGAACCGACCTGTCCGGGGTCGGTGAGGCTTCCCTCACGCGTTTTCTCGCTCGGCCAGGAGATCGAGGAGCTCCTTGGGGTCGCGATGGAGCTCAAGCTCGTGAACCGTGACGATGGGAAGGCCCTCGACCGAGGTCTTTCCGGGGGATTCCCGGACCACGAAGAGCGCATGGGCCTCGGCGACCCTGGCGAGGCGTTGAAGGATCTCCGCGCGGTGGGCGGCATTGCGTAGATGGCCCACACCGGTCAGCAGGAGTTCATCGACGGAGCGTCGAGTACCCCGAGTCAGAGCATCAAAGGGGCAGCGGATCGTCACGACGACATCCCACCCCATGCCGTCCAGGCTGCGGAACACACCGTCTCGAACCGGATCGCCGGTGGACGCGGGGGCCTTCTCTCGTCGGGCTCGGACATTCCGTGGACTCTTGGATTCGGCTTCCGTGGGTTCGGGCTCCGGGTCGGCGGGGGGCGGGGACCGGCGGGCCTCATCAAAGAGGTCGATGGATCGCACGATCGGCTCTCCCAGGTACTTTTCGATCCGCTCAACGATGGTGACCTCGGCTCCGGCCCCGGTTTCGTAGAGCTGGATCGTTCGCCGCGAGACACCGGCGACCGAAGCGACCGCACCGAGGGAAAGTTGGCGGGCCTCGCGCAGCCTTCGGAGCCGGTCCCCGTCAATCCGGGCGAAGACTCCGCCCGGGCTCGACAACAGGAACGGGGGGAGGCCTTCTTCGAGGTAGTCCCGTAGGCTCTCTTCGGCGATCACGGGAACCCCATAGCGGTTGTAGACGACGCCGGCTTCCAGTGGCGCTGCACCGGACGTCTCGCCGATCACGATGGGGCGCGCGGGGAACAACGTCCCCAGCGTCGTGAGACGGGCGGACTCGTCGGCATCGAGCGCGTCCACGTTCTTGAGGACCTTGATGAGCAGCAGGAGCGAGTCCCGGCGGGCCATGAGGTCGAAGCTGGTCGGTCGAATGTTGTGGGTATCCGTTAGGTAGAACCCAGCATGCTCCAGAAGGACGCGGACCCGTTCGATCATGCGGTCGCGAGTTCGGTCCATGGTCGTCAACAGTTACCTAGTAGCGGTTGTATATAAAACGATAGTACTGTCTCGGCGAGAAGTCCCCATCTACTCGCGGGTGTAGGCTGGGCCAGCGGGGGACTACGATTTCGTGAGGACGACGCGGAAGGCCCCTTCTCCCTCCGCCATCGAGCCGGCCAAGCTGAACCCTCTTCCCGAGCTCCCGGCCCTGCTCGTCGAGCCCGGCGACCCGTCCCGCCCGTCGTGGATCGTTGTCGCAGACCTCCATCTGGGGCTCGGTGCACCTCACCGCCAGCCGGAAGGATTGCCGGAGAGTCGGGCCGAGGACCTGGCAGCGGGGCTCATCGAGGCATCGTCGCACGGGGCCGTGACCCGAGTCGTCATTGCCGGCGACGTGAAGCATCCGATTGTGGGCGTACCTCGACCGCTTCGAAGCGTCATCTTTGATTTCTTTTCGACCTTGCTGGCCGAGGGATTGGAGCCCGAGGTCGTTCTCGGAAACCATGACGTGGGACTCGTTCGTCACCTTCCGAAGGAGGTGGTCGTCCACTCGTCCTCGGGTCTCTTGAGGGACGGTGTCGGGGTCTTCCACGGCCACACGTGGCCCTCATCGGCCCTCCTCAGGGCACCGCAGCTGATCGCTGGCCATCTTCATCCGGGATTCCGGTTTGCGGCGACGGCCGACGCCGCATTCTCGAAGAGGAGGTGTTGGCTCCGTGTGCAGTACCCGGAGTGGCCAGCGCATAGGCACCGGCGCCGAGTTCGGGTTCATGACCTTCGCGCGCGGGAGCTCATCGTTCTTCCAGCGTTCAACCCGCTCGCGGGAACGGAGTCACTCAATGTGGCGCGTCCCAAGCGAAGCCGCACGTTCCTCTTCCAGCGCTTTTTGGCGCCGGGCATCGTTCGGGCCTACCTGATGGACGGAACCGACCTGGGTCCGCTGCCTACGCTGCCGGAGGGCGACCTTCCGACCGGATCAGGGAAGGTAGCTCCGCGGGGTCGTTGACGGGAGCAAGGCATCGAGTACCAAAGCATACGAGGGCATGTGCCGACCGAGGGCCGGGCGAGGGGCTTCCCGCGGCGGCATCGCTGATCCCGGAGAATGGAACGGGCGGTTCGCCTCGGAACACCGAGATCATGGGATACCAGCTGGTTCGAGCGGCCCGAAGGAGCCCTTCCGCGAGCGGCGGATCTCCCTCCACGACGACCCTAGCGGGGGGGGTATCCAGCAGACCGGCGGCCAACGCCCCTCCCGCCCCGAACAGTCCGGCGCGCTGGAGGCGGACGGAGAGCGGTCCGAGTGTTGTCTCGGCGGCCCAGCGCCACCGTTCCTCATCGGTAATCGAATGAAGCCGTTCGAAAGCCAGGACCGCTGCGGAATTCGCCGAGAGGTGCGGGCTATCCTCGACCGGGAAGCTCACGTCGACGAACGTGCCGATGCTGGGGCCATCATAGAGGTCCGGAGCGAGGTCGCGAAGGAGTCCGCTCGGGTCTCGATAGTGCTGGTCCACCAGGTCGAGGAGCCGGTTCGTGACCTCGATGTATTTCGGTTCCACCGTCGCCACGGAGAGCTCGAGCAGTCCGAGAGCAAACTCCGCCTGATCTTCGAGGAGCCCAAATCCGACCCCACCCTCGGCACTCACGCGGTGGGCAATTCCGCGGGCGGGGTCGTACGCCTGCGCAAGGAAACGGTCGGCGGCTCGGCGGGCCGCCGCGATGGGCTCTGCGTCCCCGAGAAACAGACCCGAACGGACCAGCGCACGAATGATCGACCCGTTGAGGGAGGCATACTCGGCCCGGTCGACCTTGGGCGCGGGCCGTTCCGAACGCGTTCGCCGAAGCTTTGCCATGGCTCGCTCCAGAACGTGGTTCGCTTGCTCCTCGGTGAGCGAAACCCCCTCCGCCGCTTCGTTGACCGTCATCAGGCGGTAGAGCACATTCTGATCGGGATCGTGCGGCATCCGACCCTCGCTGCCCACGCCAAAGAACCGTGTCACCAATCGTAGTTCGTCCGGGTCCAGGGACGACTTGAGCTGGGGTCGACTCCAGGTGAAGTAACTTCCGTCATCGCCGGGGGCGTTGTCCGCATCCTGGCTGGCGCCGAACCCCCCGTCGGGGTTTCCGAGGATGTCGAGCAACCATCCTTGGGTTCCTCGCACGACCTCGACGAGCCGAGGTTCGCCGGACCACTGGGCTCCCTCGACGTACGCCGAGAGCAACGCTGCATTGTCTACGGCCATTTTTTCGAAGTGGGGGATGTGCCAGCCTTCGTCCGTGGCGTAGCGGTGGAACCCGCCTCCGAGGTGATCGTAGATCCCGCCATCGGCCATCCGACGTAGCGTCGAGAGTGCACGTTCGGCGGCGGCCGGTTGTCCCGTGGTGAACGCGTCCCAGAAGAGAAAGCTGATCGCGGTCGGGTGCGGGAATTTGGGAGCGAACCCGAAGCCCCCGTTGACGGCATCGTAGCTCTGATGGACCTCGCCGCGCACCGACCCGACGAACGTCCCGAGGGAGGCCGTCGCAACGGTCGGGGCGGTGCGGGATCGGTCGAGGGCTTGCCGGAGGGATTCCGTGCTGCCGCGGATCTTGTCCGGTTCATCCTTCCACAGTCGGGCGACCTCCGCCAGGACACGACGGAAGCCGGGCCGGCCCATTCCGTCGCGCGCGGGAAAATACGTCCCACCGAGAAAGGTCTCCCCCGTCGGGGTCACGAAGGCGGTGAGCGGCCACCCGCCTTCCCCCGTGAGGGTATTGACCTGACGCTGGAACCGGCGGTCGACCTCGGGGTGCTCGTCCCGGTCGACCTTCACGGTCACAAAGTGCTGGCGGAGCAGCCGCGCAACCTCGGGGTCGGAGTACGTCCCTTCGTCCATCACGTGGCACCAGTGGCACCATGCCGCTCCGATGTCCAGGAGGACCGGGCGGTTCGTGCGCTTCGCGAGTTCGAAGGCCTCGGGCCCCCACGGATACCATTCGATATCCTGCTCGCTCGCCTCTTTGAGGTAGGTCGACGTGGTCTCGGCGAGCCGCCACGCTGCGGGACGTGCCCGGGGGGATTCTCGCTCGACCATCGGCTCGCTCAGGCGGAGCCGAGCGCTTTACTCTTCCCGCTCAACGCCGTGGGATGTTGGAGTTGGGTAACCGACCTACTCCGGCGTCACGCGGGCTGAATGACTTATAACCCCGCTCTGGTGCTGGCCCGCTACTGAGGGATACTCCATGGAAATGCAACCCGGCCAGATGGCCTACGATCGGGCCATCACGGTCTTCTCGCCCGATGGACGGCTCTTCCAGGTCGAGTACGCGCGGGAAGCGGTTCGCCGTGGCGCCACGACGGCCGGTGTGGTCTATGCGGAGGGCATCGTCCTGGTAGCCGATCGACGGATTCCCAACCCGAAGCTGGCGGAAGCCGCTAGTCTTGAGAAGATCCACGAGATTGACGAGCATCTCGCTTGCGCGACGGCCGGTTTGGTGGCGGATGCGCGCGTGCTCGTCGACTACGCGCGGCTTGCCGCACAGATCAACCGCGTGACCTACTCGGAACCCATGTCCGTCGAGGTTCTGGTCCGACGTATCTGCGACTACAAGCAGCAGTACACGCAGTTCGGAGGAGTCCGTCCTTTCGGGACGGCGCTGCTCGTGGGAGGGTACGATGACACGGGGATCCATCTCTACGAGACGGAGCCCTCCGGTTCGCTTACGAGCTTCCGTGCGACAAGCACCGGAGGGAACAAGGGACCGGTGATGGAACTCTTCGAACAGAAGTACCGAAATGGACTCAGTGCCGACGAGGCGATCGTGCTCGCGCTCGAGGGGCTCCGCCAATCGCTCGATGAAGCTTCGAACCTGGGCCAGGTCGAGCTCTGCACGCTCGAGCAGGGGCGCGGCCTACGGCGCTACCTGCCCGAGGAGATCCAAAAGTTCGTTCAGCGGCTCCCTGCCGCTGCGCGCGAAGGGAAGGCCAGCCGCTAAGCCTTCGGGCCGCGGCCGTCGAGGCGGTCCATGGTCAAAGTGGATGACGCGGTCGTCGCCCGATGGGAGACGCAAGGCTCTCGGTTCGAGGTCCTGGTCGATCCGCAGGCGGTTCAGGACATCAAGGATGGAAAGAACGTCGACCTGAGCGACAAGCTCGCTCTCGATCAGGTCTATAAGGACGTCAAGAAGGGCGACAAGATCTCGGAGGAGCACCTCGAGAAGATCTTCCACACGCGAAAGCTCACGGAGATCGCTCGCCAGATCATTCTCAAGGGTGAGGTTCAGGTCACCACCGACCAGCGCCACGAGCTCCAGGAGGCGAAGCACAAGCAGATCGTTGCCTACATCGCCCGGAATGCGATGAACCCGCAGACCGGTGCTCCCCATCCCGCCGCTCGGATCGAAGCGGCAATGGTGGAGGCCAAGGTCCACGTGGACCCCTTCCGGTCTGCCGACCAGCAGGTCCAGGAGATCGTGCAGAAACTTCGCCCACTCCTCCCGATCCGCTTTGATACGGTGCGGGTGAAGATCCGCGTCCCCGCGCAACACTATCCGAAAGTCATCGGGGATCTGAAGGGCCTCGGGCGAATTCTGGACGAGCAGTGGTTAGGCGACGGAAGTTACAGTGCCACCCTCGAAATTCCAGGTGGCGTGCAGACCGAACTCTACGAAAAGCTCAACGCGAAGACGAAGGGCACTGCCGAGACCGCTCTGGTTAAATAGGCACCCCGGGTCGCGACGCCGGTGCACGCACAAAAATGGGTAATGGACATCGGCCGGGCCACCACGCACGTGGCCGCGAGGGGCATCCCTCGCCTCCCCGAGGGGAACGGATACTAGTTTTACCGGGCGATGAGATACCGGGTAGCGGGCTTCGCCCCGGACCGGGTACCTATCGACTGAACGGTCGGATCTACGCGAGCGTTTTGGGACTCCTGACCCAGCATCCCCCCGAAGTCCGTGTCGTTCCCCTTTCGGGTCGATACATTCCGAAGCCCCGCGACACCGTCGTCGGGACGGTCACGGATGTCCAGACCACGTTCTGGTTGCTCGACATCGGAGCTCCTCGCTGGGCCCCTCTCCACATGACCGGTACTCCCTGGAAAATCGAAGTGGGGGAGACCGCCGGATACCTCCGCGTTGGCGATGCCGTCGCCGTCAGCGTCGAGAGCATCGAGAGCACCGGTCGAATCGGGGTTACGATGCTCGGAGAGGGGCTGGGAAAGCTCGAGGGTGGGACGATCATCCTGATCTCCCCGGCCCGAGTTCCCCGATTGATCGGACGCGGGGGGTCCATGATCCAGACCATCACCCATCTCACGGCGACCGAGATCGTGGTTGGCCAGAACGGCCGGATCTGGGTTGACGGCCCCGCCGAGGGAATCCTGCGGGTTCGGGAAGCGATCCGGATCATCAATGAGGAGGGGCAACGACCGGGCCTCACCGATCGGATTCATGCGTACCTTGAGGGTTCGCGTGGGGGCCCGAGTGGGGAGCGACCCACCCCCCGCGATCGCTCGTCTCGTGGACGCGACTCCCCGCGCGAGCGGGCGGTGCCGAGACCGGAAGACCGGCCGCGGACCCCGGAGCCCGACGAGGGAGAATCCGACGACCCGGGGGCGAGCAGCCCTACGGCAACATCATCATCAGATTCCAGGGAGAAGAGAACATGGGGAGCGTAGGAGCGAAGGAGATACCCGAGCTGTTGAGCCCGGAGGGTCTCCGTATCGACGGCCGGCGACTGGACGAGCTGAGACCCCTTAAGATCACGGCGGGCGCTCTTCACCAGGCGGACGGTTCCGCCTTCGTCGAATGGGGAGCGAACAAGGTGATGGCCGCGGTCTACGGACCACGCGAGGTTCATCCTCGCCATCTTCAGCAGAACAACAAAGCGATCATCCAATGCCGCTACAACATGGCGGCGTTCTCCGTGGACGAACGGAAGCGCCCGGGCTTGGACCGCAGATCCCAGGAGATCAGCAAAGTGATCAGTGAGGCGTTCGAGTCCGTCATCTTCGTCGAGGAGTTCCCCCGAACGAGCATCGACGTGTACATCGAGGTCCTCCAGGCGAATGCCGGGACCCGATGCGCTGGAGTGGTAGCGGCTTCGGTCGCTCTCGCCGATGCGGGCATCCCGATGGCCGACCTGGTGCCATCGGTCGCCGCGGGAAAGATCTCCGGGCACGTCGCGCTTGACCTCAAGAAAGAGGAGGACAACTATGGCGAGGCCGACCTTCCCATGGCGCTCGTCCCTCAGTCCGGCCGCCTTGTGCTCCTTCAGATGGAGGGTCACATGACGCGCGCGGAGCTCTCCGAGGCCCTCGAGATGGGCATCCAGGGCTGCCACCAGATCTACGGGAAAATGAAGGAGGCTCTTCGTGCCCGTTACCAGGTGTCCGAGGCTCCGCGAACGGAGGTCACCGCATGAGCGACGAAGTCACCGCCGAGATTCTGACGACCCATATCCTCGACCTGGCTCGCGACGGGCGCCGGTTGGACGGGCGGTCCATTGACGACTACCGCTCGATCGCGGTTCAACCCGGTTTCGTCGAGACCGCCGACGGGTCGGCCCTGGCTCGCCTCGGCGACACGTCGGTACTGGCGGGCATTAAGCTCGAGCCCGGCAAGCCCTTTGCCGATACCCCGAATGCGGGCGTCCTCACGACGAACGCCGAGCTCATCCCGCTGTCGTCGCCCGCCTTCGAGCCCGGTCCTCCCCACCCTCGGGCGATCGAGGTCTCCCGCGTCGTCGACCGCGCGATTCGCGCGGCGGAGGCTATCGACCTCACCAAGCTCTGTGTCACCCCCGGCGAGAAGTGTTGGACCTGCTTCGTGGATATCCATGTCCTCGACCATTCGGGAAACCTGATCGACGCGGCACTTCTCGCCGCGATCTCCGCGCTCGCGCACGCGACGGTGCCGGCCAAACGGTTCGGACTCGCCGAGTCGGATTATCCGCTTGCCGTTGACCACTTCCCCGTCGAATGCACGTTCGCCCGCCTTGGGGACACCATCGTGGTCGACCCCTCCGTGGACGAAGAACGGGCGGCGCAGGGCCGACTCACGGTTGCGACCGACGAAGCAGGGAATGTGGTCGCGATGCAAAAGGGTCTCATCGGGGCGTTCTCACCCGATGACGTTAAGGACGTCGCGGAGAGGGCGTTCGTTCACGGCGATCGGCTGCGCGCCATCGCACGGGATGGATCAGGATGAGCAAGCGGACCAAGAAGGTCGGAAGCACGGGCTGGATGGGCCCCCGCTACGGGATCCGTATCCGACGCCGCGTGCTCGATATCGACCGGTCGGCGAGTCACGATTGGGCCTGCCCCCGATGCTCGACGGTCACGCTCCACCGGGTCGCGAGCGGGGTGTACGAGTGTCGCCGTTGCGGAACGCGATTCGCTTCGCAGGCGTACGCGTTCACGCCTCCGCCCCCGATCACACGTTCCGAGCGCGGACCCCAGGCGCCCGAAAAAAGTTAAGTGGGCACGGCGGCTGATTCGCTCCTATGTTCCGATGTATCCGCTGCGGGGAAGCGTTGCCCAGCGACGCGAACCTCTTCGGCGTGCGTTGCGACAACTGCGGTGGGAAGATCTTCACGAAGGAACACCCCAACGTGAAGAAGACGCTCAAGGCCCACTGAGAGCGCGCGATTCCGCCCGGCCTCCCCCGATTCCTTCCAAGCTCGACTCCGAACCGCTAAAGAGAGCCCCGCCCTGGGAGGGTCGTGAGCCGTCCCACCCTACGCTTTCTCGGCGGTGTCCACGAGATCGGAGGGAACAAGATCGTCATTGACGACGGCGCGGAGCGCATCCTTTTCGATTTCGGACCCTCGTTCTCGCCCGCCTACGACGATTTCTACTACAAGTTCCTTCAACCGCGCAGCACGAGTCCTGTGAAGGACCTGCTCGAGTTCGACCTCCTCCCCCGCGTCGAGGGTCTCTACTCCCGTGAAGCCCTCGCGGGCTCTGATGTCCCCTACGTCCCTCCCGAGTTCCACGCGATTTTCGTGAGCCATGCGCACGCCGACCATGCGGCGCACTTGGACCTTGTCGACCCGGACATCCCGGTCTACGTGTCGCCCGGCACCAAGACGCTCCTCGAGGCCATCGAATCGTCCTCGGGTCAGCGCTATGGCACGCATCCGTGGCAGCTCTTGACCGAGCGTCGCGGCGTGCGGATAGGGGACCTCGAGGTGGTCCCGTTCCCGGTCGACCACTCCATCCCGTCCGCCCAAGGTTTCCTCATCCGGACCTCGGAGGGAGCCGTTGCCTACACCGGCGATTTCCGGATGCACGGTCCCCGCTCCGCCGATACGTTGGGATTCGTAGAAGAAGCGAGTCAGGACGGTCCGAGGGCCCTCATCATCGAGGGAACCCGGGCGGGGCCGGATCCCCGACGGAACCTCTCCGAAGCGGGCGTGCAATCGGGGGTCGAGGAGGTGCTCCGGGCTTCGGCCCAGGTAGGGATCGTGAGCTGCTATCCTAGGGACATCGACCGGCTCACGACGCTCTACCAAGCCGCCCGGGCCGCCGAACGGGAGTTCGTGGTCTCGCTACGCACGGCGCACGTTCTCACGATGCTCGATCAGGCGAAGACGCTCCCCGGGGCCCCGGTGCCCGGAAGGTCCGAGGGCCTCAAGGTCTACGTCCGTTCGAAGAAGACCTACTACCGTTGGGAGCGCCCGTTCTTGGACGCCGCGGTCGACGCCGACTACGTTCGGACCCAGGGCCCCCGCGTTCTCCTCGCGCTCGACCTCGCCCACTTCGCGGAGCTCATCGACGTGCGTCCGCCGCGGGGGGCGCCGTTCATCCATTCCATGAGCGAACCGTTCAGTGAGGTCGACGTGGACGACAAGGTCCTCCACAACTGGCTCGACCATTTCGGGCTCGCCTTCCATCAGATGCACGCCTCGGGCCACTGCTCGGGAGCCGAGCTCGACGACGTCATCCGTCGGATGGGCGCGCGGGCGGTCTTTCCGGTGCATACCGAGCATCCCGAGGCGTTCCGGTCGGAGACGTCCGAGGTCATTCCCCCCGTTCTTGGGACTCGTCACGCGTTGCCGCTCTAGCGTCCGAACCCGGCAAGAGGCTATGCTCACCGACCCCGTGCCTCCTTACCCATGCCTTCGGACCTCGTTCCCACCGGCGTGCCCGGCCTTGACAGGATCCTGGGAGGAGGGCTCGAGGCCGACGCCCTCACGGAATTCTACGGGGAGGGCGGGAGCGGGAAGACCGTCGCGTGCCTGCAGGCGACCGTCCGTGTCACGGAACAGCCCGCGTGGGTCGTCTACGTGGACACGGAAGGAGTTTCGGCTGCTCGGCTCGAGGCGATCAGCGGGGCTCGGCGCGATGAGGTCCTCGCCCGCCTCCTCCTCGCTACCCCCAAGGACCTTCGTCAACAGACGCGGGCGGTCCGCTCGGCCTGCATTCTGGCTCGGAGCGATGCGCGGCGGGTCGGGCTCATCGTCCTCGATTCGGCGACCCTGTACTACCGGCTGGCCGTCGGAGAGGACAACGACGAGTCGGGGCGGGCCGAGCTGGCCCGGCAACTCGCGGACCTCCTCGCCACGTCTCTCG
>JBAUTP010000268.1:0-2907 GCA_049582265.1 Thermoplasmata archaeon | reverse complement strand
CCGTGGGTGGCTTGGACGAGTGTGAATCCCACGAAGTTTGGGGAGATCGCCCTTCGTCATCGGGTTATCAACAACCCCCTCAGCGCAGAGACGTTAGACCGAATCATCTCCCTATCCAATCCGCCTTCGGGTAGTCGAGTGCTGGACGTGGGCTGTGGGAAAGGAGAGTTCCTCCTTCGACTCACGCAACACCGCTCGGTCCTAGGGGAAGGTCTCGATCTCTCCGAACAGATGGCGGAAACGGCGCAGACTCGGGCGATGAAACACTCCCTCCACGGCACGTTGACCTTTAGATGCGTCGACGCGAAGTCCATGGAACCCCCAAAGAAGACCTACTTTCTGGCCGTTTGCCTAGGGGCTACCCAGGCATTCGGGAATCTCAGGGAAACGCTCGTTACGCTCCGGAGATGGGTCCAACCGGACGGGTGGATCGTCATCGGGGAAGGGTACTGGAAACAGCCTCCCAGCGCCGAATACTTGAAAGTGCTTGGCGCGACCGCCGATGAGCTGCTCGACGACGCAGGGAACGTGCAGGTCGGAAGAGAGCTCGGACTCAACGTTGTGGAACACTGGTCCAGCACGGACCAGGAATGGGATGATTTCGAGAATGCGTACCTTCAGGGAATCGAGAGCTACGCGCGGGAGAATCCTGCCGACCCGGACGTGCCGGAAATGTTGGGACGCATACACGAGTGGCGGCAAGCGTATCTCAGGTGGGGCAAGGAGACGCTCGGTTTCGGGGTCTATGCGTTCCGGGTCGAGGGTCTGGATCTGACCTCGGACCATGAAATCCTCAAGGGCCTGTCCAGGTCGCCCGTAGGTGGAAGCGAGTCGCGTTGAGCGTGTGATATGCTCTCAAACGTGATACGCGAGTCGCCCGCGGTCCGGGTCTATCCCGCCCCGGGGTGCAACTCTCGTTCCCTCCGGGCCTCTCGCCCCGTCGAGGGGGCGCGATCCGGCAGCGAGCTGGAGGGGGAATGCCTCCCCAGTCGCACCGGACGACGTCCTCGCGGCAGACTTACTTCCAACGGGTTAGGATCTCCTCGCGGTGGAAGACCCGGCGACTCACAGCAAAAAGTGCGAGCACCACCACGGCGAGGATCCCAGAAATGTAGAGGAGGGCCGTCGTGTCCAGCGTGATACTCCCGATCTCGCCCGCGAGATACACGATGATCAGGGGAAAGAAGACGAGCCCGGCGTACTGTTGCGCGCTCCGTGCGTCGGTCGCGCGGGAGGATACAATGACGGCGAACTCGATCGCATAGAGACAGGCGAGCGGGGTCAGGGCGAACAGAGTGACGGCCATCTCCCAGTTCGGAAAGTAAAGGTAGCCCAGCGGGCCCCGGGTCTCCACATCGATGAGACCCTGGAAGAGGATCGACCCGGCCCAGATCGCCAGCATGGTGGGAACGAATGCCGCGAGAACTTTCCCGAGGAGGAGCTCCCCATCGGTCGTCGGAGTCGAGAGGAGAGGTTCGAGGCTCTTCTCGATCTTCTCCCCGACAATCGCGTACGAGGAGATCGCGGTTGGAAGGATTCCCGCGCCGATCACGAACCAGAAACTGAACGCATCGATGAGCCCCGGGAGATAGGATCCGACGTTCGAGCTTCCCGCCTGGCTCAGAATATATTGCACCAAGAGGGGGAATCCGAGACCCACTCCCAGCGGGAGGGCAATGAGGCCGTATACGATTCCCCGCTTGAGCCGGAAGATCCCGAGGTCGTGGCGCGCAATGATCCACGCTTGCGACAGCCTCATGAGGCGGATGACCCGTCGTGAATGAGCTTGAGATAGACGTCCTCCAAGGAGGGGGAGAGCTGCGTGAGCTCGCGAATTCGTCCTCCCGCCGCAATCACGGCCTCCGCGATGTCCGGGTTCTGCCGGTCGGGGTCATCGACCTCAACGATCAGCCGGTCCCCTACCACTTCCACCTTCGGAGCGCCGACCCGGTTCTTTACGGCATCCGCGAGTTGCGCCGAAGCTCGCTCCAAGCGTACGGCCGTCCGCTTCCTCGAGAACCCTGACCGCAGTGCGTCGACGGTACCGATCGTGAGCAGTTGAGTACGCAGGATGCCGACACGGTCGCAGATTCGCTGGGCCTCATCGAGATGGTGAGTATTGAGGAAGATCGTCCGTTTCTCCTTCTTGAGTTCGAGAATGACGTCTCGGACCGTCTTGGCCGCCTCCGGGTCGAGGTTTGCTGTCGGTTCATCGAGAAAGAGGAGGATCGGGTCGTGAACGAGCGTGCGCGCGATGGCCACCTTCTGCTTCATGCCTTTCGAAAACGTCGCCATGGGGAGATCCTTCTTCTCCCAGAGTTCCATCATCCGTAGCAAACGCTCGATGTTTTTCCGAAGGGTAACGGGTTCCACGCGATGTAGCCGACCGAAGTACTCGAGGTTCTGATATGCGCTCGTACTTTCGTAGAGCCCAACGTTCTCCGGAAGCACGCCGATTCGCCCCCGAAGCCTGAGCTCATCCGGCTCCTTTCCGATCTCGCAACCCGCTACCTCGGCCGTGCCACTGGTCTTCGAGATAAGGCTCGCAAGCATGCGGACCATCGTGGTCTTGCCTGCGCCATTCGGTCCGAGGAATCCAAACACCTCTCCGTCCTCAACGTCCAGTGAGACGCGATCAACCGCCGTCAGCTCTCCAAATCGTTTCGTCAAACCCTCGGCGTGAATCATGAGTGGCCACCTGTCGGCAGACCTCGAAGATTACATCAAGTCGTTTGCTTGACCCGAAGTGTGGGCCGAAGCGAAGCGACAAATCCTTGGCTAGCTAAGGGCGTTTGGTTCGCCTCCGGTTCCATGCTCGCTTCGCATCCCTAGGTGGGGTTATTCATCGGTTACCGTGTGCTCGATGAGTCTCGAGTCCGCCCGCATTACGGTGCTCGATGGGGGGCC
>JBAUTP010000267.1:0-11966 GCA_049582265.1 Thermoplasmata archaeon | reverse complement strand
ACTATCATTGTTCTCGGGGTACACACTCAGGGTTCCATCCGACCGGGGCGTGAACACAAGAACGTCACCGGCATGAAGGCCGTGCTGAACGACCCAGTTCTTCGGAAGCGATACGATGAACGTGGATCCACCGGTTTTTTGGATCCGGCGACCATGAAAGCCACCGCTCGTCCGCATGATGTGGGTCGGGCCGAGTTCTCCCTATTCTATATAGATTTGCCTTCCCGCCGTTGTCGTTACCGAAAATGCGTACCTCGCGTCCGCGCGCTGCTAAAATAACAACGGGCTCCGTGACCGCGCTCTTGATGCCTTCGCCAGCAACCATCGTGGTTGAGTTTCGGGGAAGACGACGATCCGTCGATCCCGACCGACCTCTTACCACCTCACTGACCGATGACCAGTTGCCCCGGTTGCAACGCTCCGTTCGTTACCACCGGCCGCGCTCGCCGTTCTGCGGGGTCGGGTACTGTACCCAGTGTCTCATCCGCGTGAACGGAGTTCCCAACGTTCGGGCCTGCCGCTACCGACCCCGTTCCGGCGACGTCATCGAGACCGAGAATGCGTGGCCATCCCCGCGTCACGACCTCCTTGGCGTCCTCGATGTAGTGTTTTCTCGGGGGATCGACACGGTCCACGGATTTCGTCGTCCTGCGTTCCTGACCCCGTTGTACCACCGGGTCGTCCGTCGTCTCGCTGGCTACGGTACCCTTCCGAAGGACCGTGGGCGACTCCCCGCGTTCGCTTCCCGGCGGGAGCCCGCGGATGTACTGATCGTGGGCGGCGGGACGGCGGGAGGACGCGCCGTCCGTACCCTTACGGAAGCCGGCGCGAGCATCCTCGTCGTGGACCGCGAGGGCCTCTCCGGGACGGGCCCTCCCGAGGTCGCCGCACGTACATCGACCGTCGTCTTTCTTCCGCCACGCTCTCCCACGGGCGACCGACCCTTCCACGCCGTCGTCGGCGATGGGGCCGGAGCTGGGTGGGCTATCGATGCTAAATCGGTGATCCTGGCTCCCGGAGGCTATGATGCTAACCTGGTGTTCACCGGAAATGACCGGCCCGGAGTTCTTACCGCGGAAGCGGCGGAACGGTTGGTTGCCGATCCCAAGCGCCCACCGTTTCGCCACGCCATCACGGTCGGAGGCGGCACTCGGGCGCTCGACATGTTACACCGGTTTGGCCCCCATATCGAGGCCGTCGTGGCTCCCGGGTCGATCGAGCCCGAGGTCACGCGAGCTGCCTCCGACCTGGGCGTTCCGCTGTACCCACGGACATTGGTACTGTCGGCGTCAGGTCGTTCGCGCATTCGCTCCGTTCGTTTGAGAGCGCGCGGTGGTAGCGCGAACCCGTTTTCCCTGACGACCGACACGGTCCTCCTCGCCCACCGCCGTCTTCCGAGTGTTCAGCTGTTCTTCCAAGCCGGTGCGCGAATGCATTGGGACGCAGCCATCGGGCACTATCTCCCGGACCACGACGCCGACGGTCGAACGACCATTCCCGGACTTTTCGCGGTCGGCGAAGCGGCCGGATATGGCGAACCGAGTTCGGCCGAAGAAAGCGGGGCCAGGGCGGCGCGGGCTATCGTGAGCGGCCTCGATCCGTGGACACCGCCTTCATCGCCCGGACCATCCTCCCGGCCGAGCGACCTCGAGACGTACTATCGCGAGGTACGGGGGTCTCTTGGCCAGACGGGAAAATGCGTCGTCTGTCCCTGTGAGGACGTGCTCTGGTCCGAGGTCGAAGAAGCGCATCGTGCCGGGTACCGTGGGATCGAGGTCATCAAGCGCTTCACCGGCGCCGGGACGGGGCTCTGCCAGGGACGATATTGTATCCCGGAACTCCTCCTCTTGCTCGCTCCCCTCGAGAACCGCCCCGCTCCGGAGGTGGGTTACATCACCCAGCGACCGCCGGTCGTGCCGGTCTCCTTGTCGGCCCTCGCCCGACTGCCCGAGGGGGACTAGATGGAGAAGTTCGAGCGAACCCAGTATGCGGTCGCGGTCGTTGGTGCGGGGATCATTGGATTGTTTACGGCCCTCCATCTCGCGCGCGCCGGAGTACGGCCCATCCTCGTCGTCGACCGCGGATACCTTTCGTCGGGAGCTTCGGGTCGTAATGGAGGAGGTGTCCGACAGCAGTGGGAAACCCGCGCTACGGTCCGCCTCGCTCAGGAATCGGTCAAAGCGTACCGGCACTTCGGTCGAGAGTTCGGGTTCAACGTCTGGTTCCGTCAAGGAGGCTACCTGTTTCTCGCGGAGACGGCAAGCGAACTCGATCAACTACGTCGGATGGAGGTCGCGGTCCGAGCCGAAGGTCTGAAGGTCCGCATCCTGACCCCCGCTCAGGTCGCCGACCGGGTGCCGGAGATCGTCACCGAAGGCCTCGCGGGCGGTTCGTTCCTCGACTCGGACGGCACGCTGTATCCCTTTCCCGCGGTGTGGGGACTCTACGAAGCGGTCCGTTCGTTGGGAGTTGAGGTCGCTCTCGGCGTGGAAGCAGCGGGCGTGGAACAAGCGGAGGGTACGGTGCGGGGCCTCGCCACGAATGCGGGCATCGTTCGCGCCGACTGGGTCGTCAACGCGGCAGGCGGTTGGTCCGGCGAATTCACGCGGCGGGCAGGACTGGGAAGCGTCAACGTCGCGAGCCGTCATGAGATCCTCGCTACCGAGCCATTGAAGCCGTTCCTCGACCCCATGGTCGTTCGTCCCCGGGACGGCCTCTACTTCAGTCAGACGATGCGCGGAGAGGTCGTGGGAGGCCTGACCCTGGCGCATCCGAAGGGCACTCCCCAGGGAATGACCAGCTCGACCAGTTTCCTTCGCGCAATGGCATCGGCCCTCATCGGGCTCATGCCTCGGTTAGGCTCGCTGGGCGTGCTCCGTGCATGGTCAGGCTTCTATGACGACACGCCCGATGGACTTCCCGTGTTGGGCGAAGACACTCGACTGAAGCACTTCGTCCACGCAAACGGCTTCGGGGGCCATGGGTTCATGCTCGCCCCCTCGGCCACGCTTCGCGTGGCCCAAATGATCCTAGGTGCGAAGACCGACCTCGACCCCGCCCTTTTCGGTCCCGAACGCTTTGCTCACGGCCCGCTATCGACGCCGGTCGAACGCCTCCAGCTCGGCTGAACCCCTCTGTCCGTAACCGTCTTCCTCCGTGGCTCACTTCGTGGACGGTGACGTTCTCGCTCCCGTTCGAACCGTTCCCTCCGGAGGAGCCGGGTGGGCGCGGCAAGCACCCGTTCCTGCAGCGGGTCTACGAGTCCGCGGTCACCGCGGCCGACGCCTACCACGTGGTGCGACAGGCCGTTCGCGTGGACAAGGGCGTGCTCCGGATCGGAAATCGCTTCCTCCGTGTCGACACGTTTCGTGAGATAGGGTTCGTGGCCGTAGGGAACGCCGCGGGTTCGATGGCGCACGCCTTCTGTCACTCGCTCGGCGACCGGGTCGGACGCGGCTTCGTTGCAGGGCCTGACCCACCTCCCCCGGAAGTGCCGTTCCGTTCCGAGGCAGTACCCCTGCCGGGATTCGCGACGCCGGCATCGGACCGCGTCGCGGAAGCCGCGCTCGAAATCGCCGACGGGATGGACGAGGGCGACCTACTTGTCGTCCTTCTCTCGCCCGGGGGATTGGGCCTCCTTGCGCAACCCCCCCAAAGCTGGGGGCGGCCCTTCTTCAGCGAATGGATCGAACGATGTCGCGCCGCGGGAGCCACCGGTTCCGAGCTCGGGCTCGTGCTACGCTTGCTCGCTCGGGGGCCGGTCGGAGGCGGGCTCGCGCGGTCGGTACCGAAGGCGCAGGTCGAGACCTTGATCATTGACCGAGGAGATGGCCCCGCTCAGCTGGCGGGAGGACCGACGATCGTTCCTCGGCCCGAAGAACGCCTACGCGGTCGCTCGCTGCTCGATCGATGGACGATGCGTTCCACTCTGCAAGGTGTGGAGGGCGGAGCGTTCGAACCGGATACCACATCCGCGCGAAGCGCGGGGGCCAACGTCCGGCGTCCGGTCGTCATTGCCCAGCCGGCAGATGCCGTCCGCGGGGCGGCGGACATGATCAGCGAGCGTAAGTGGGTCCCGCGGCTCGTCGCCCTACGGCTTCCCGACCCGGCAGACGCAGCGGCGCGCGAGTTCCTAGACCACGTGGAGAAGGCCTCGCTGCAGGCTTCCCGAGTTCCCGCGACCGGCGATTCTCGAGGGCTCGTCCTTCTCGCCGGTACCACCCTCGATACCCTCGAGGGCGTCGACGAGCGGAGCGGGTTCGGACGGTTCCTTCACGACTCCGCGGCGCACATACGTCGACGTGGAATCATCGTCGGCATCTTGAGGACCGCCGGGGGAGCCGGTCCAGCGACCGAAGCGCCCGGCCAGTGTGTCTTTGCTACCGGGTCCGCCTCGAGCGCTTCCCCTTTCAGTCAGGGAGGGCTCATGATGCACCCCGGGATCACCGACGTGGGATGCCTTGCCGTGGCAATCGTACCGTTTGCCGGAACGAGCTAGGCCTCACCGGGCCTACCCGGGAGAACTCGTCAGGACTGGGCCGGTGAGGTCTCCGCGACGGAATTGAAGTGCCGCTTGAGAGCCATGTACTCCGCAAACGAGATCTGCCGACGCGCACGCACCGCGCCCGCCTGTTTGAGCGTCTCGATCTGATAGGTGTCGAGAAGCTCCCCTATGGGCCGGGGGACCGGTTCGATCCGGTCGACGTTCGTCGGGCTCGGGTCTTGTCGGGGAAAATTCGGCTCTCGCCCGTACTCCGGCGCGGGAGGCGGGGGCACCCTCGGCGCTCGAGATTCGAGATGGGACCGCAGCAGGTCCGCTTCTCGGGGGGATATCTCACCTTCCGCACGCAGGAGGTCGACGAGCTCTCGTTGACGGGGCCGATACGTTTCGATGAGTTCGTCGATGCCCCGCTCGTCGCCACGCACGGCGGTCATCGGCTCCTCCCCAGCCTCGAGGGCAGCATCGAGCCGTTGTGTCAACGTGGTGAAGACGTGATTGAGCTCCTCGGGGCTCGGAAACCCGTCTTCGCCTTCGGGGTCGATCGTCGCGGTGAGCTTGATGACCCGAGCCGGTGCCCCTTCACCGCCGGAGGTGTAGCGCTCGACGCTCACCTCAATGGAGTTGGGCTTTCGCGGCATCGTCTACCTCAAGGGGTCGCGAAGAAAACGTTGGCCAGCGCGTGCCGTCGCCCCCCACGAACGTCTCAGAATTACCATAGGTTACCGAATACCTCACGCATACCAGATAGACCTAAGTAACCTTATAAGCTGCCTTGCCCTCAGCTTGCTGAGGAGACAACGATGGATCCAATCATCTCCCGTCGGGAATCGAACCGTTCACGGTCCGCGGACGGTCCATGCCCCACCGAGGACCGTTCGCTTTGCCCGGTCTTGGCGGCGGTCGGGGTGATCGGCACCGAGTGGCGACTCGTCATCGTCCATCGCCTGTTGGCGGGTCCTCAACGATTCAGCGAGCTCTTGAAGTCGAACGCTCGCCTCAACGCGAAGACGCTCAGCGCGACCCTCAAGTTCCTTGAGACCTCCGGCGTCGTCCAGCGGACCGTGGTCAGCACGCGTCCGTTCAGCGTCGTGTACTCGCTCACGGAAATGGGCCTCGGTCTCGCTCCCGCCGCACGCGAACTTCGTGCCTGGGGGGAACGTTGGTTGGGACCCAACAAGGCGGGCCTCGACCGTACAGCCGCCGCGCGGACCCGGGCCCCGGCGATCCAGGGCGAGCTTCCGCGCATCGTCATCGATGAGGGCGTCCACGCCGAGCGAGCTCGGTAACTGTCGCTCGGCGAACCGTTTCACGCCCTCCTGGTTCCCTGTTCAAATACACCGGGAACGGAGTATTGTTCACCACCCTGGAAGACCTGACCAAGATCGTCACAAGGGGACGGCACCGCGTCCCAGACGTGCGGACAGGTCTTCCTAACCCCGATTTTTCGTTTCTCCCACGCTCGGGTGCTCACGTTTCACAGTTCACCCGGATGCGAACGCGGGTCTACGCGTAAGGCCTGTGTCGCGTGAAACTGACATGAACGACCCGAACCCGAGCTTCCCGTTCGTTCGCCGAACGTCCCACGACACTTCGTCCAACGCACGTGCATTGGGTACGAGTCCGAATCCCCCTCGCCGCGAGCCGAGATCTTCTGCGTGGTTTACCTCCTGTCGACCACCCCGATCCCCGGGCCTCGCTGCAACGCTCCACCGTTAGGCGTTCTGACCCAGCTAGGCAAGGCTGCGTCGACCCCGACGGAGTAGCAGGCGCGCTCGAGTTCTCGCGCGACCTCGCTCACTTCTCCGGGCGAACGATTCGGTGGGCCCGTTCCCGGCTCTGCCGGCCCCTGGGTCGCGGATGACCAGCGTGACTCGACGTTGGTCCGGGATCGCCGCGGCCGAGTAGTTCGCCATGGGGGTCACGGCCCCCGAACCGTCGCCGAACGCCCCGAGGTTCTCCGGGGGGTCGGCGGGAGAATTCGATGTTGAAAACCTGCCACCGGAACCTGAGTGAACCTGTTCCCGCTGAACACCTCTTTTCCTGGGATGGCCGGCCCCATTCGCGCGACGTGGTTGCGATGGGCCGTGCGCGCCTCCCTCTCACCCTACATCATCAGCCCTGGGTGACGCTGTACCGCTTTCCCGATGGACGCCTCTTGTGGACGATCCGGCTATGGGACGGTGACCGGCCCGTCGTTCGCTGCCTCGGCTCGGCGACTCTGCTACGATTCGCTCGTGGGAGTCAGCTCTGGGACTTCGCGAGCGAGGTGGAGACCCTGCTCCGGAACGCGACCAACGGACAGAGGGTCCCGTGAGTCGGACTTCGTGTGGGCGGGCGATCCTCGTCGAGATCCCGGGTCCCGCCTGGAGCGAGGCCGTACTAGGGCATCTCGGCAAGGTCGTGGCCGAAGCCCCCGAGGGCCAGGGAGTTATGATCGAACAATCGAAGGACGATCCTCGCCCCCTCGCCTCGGCGAGCGACGCCAGCCTCGCCGACCAGATCGCCCGCCGTCTTTCCTCGGGCGTTGCGCGGATCGCACAGATCTCCGAGACCCGGCCCCCAGCACCTCCCGTCGGGTGGAGCGATTGCATCCTCGAGGTTCTGCCTAGAGTTGAGTCCGAGTCTCGGACCCGAACGAGAGCGCACTGGGCTACCGAGGGAGACGAGAGATCGTTAGCCGATTCCTGGGATCGATTTTGGCCCCCGACCGACCCGACCGGGAGTCTCGGGGGCTGGTGGGCGTTGCAGTTGCACTGGATCTCCCTGGGCAACGGTCGGCTCGCGGTACGAGCTCGCTATCGTCTCGCCGCTCCCGTTACTGTCAGCCCGAGCGCGCGAGACGAGTGGACTCTGCTCCTCCGCGAGCACCTAGCGAAGAGCGGTCTCCCTCCGTACCTGCTGCGTTGGAAAAGGGTGGGAGGCCGATTGGGTCGTCGCTGGCAAGATGGAAGTCTGGGAAGATGTCCTATCGAACGAACCTTCTCGCTGGATCCCCGGGCCGCCGCGCGTCTGGCGTTCCCCCCGTCCGTCCCCCGGAACTCACCCGGAGCAACCTCGGATGCCCACACCGTCGTCTTCGGCGCGTCGGGTGCGGGCAAAACTACCTACCTGGCCCATCTCGGGGGCGAGTGGGCCCGTCGCGGTTCTCCCCTCGTCGCGTTCGATCTTCACGGAGACCTTGCGCCCCGGCTCACAGCTCAGGTCCCGGCGAAAGCTCGGGAGACGTGGGTCGCCATCGATGCCGAGGGCCCGGTAGGATCGATCCCTGGACTCGATGTCTTGGGCTCCGCCGGAACCGGGAATCGGGACCGAGAGGCGGCGATGGTCGTCGCGGCGCTACGTCGACTGTCATCTGACGGAGACGCCGTGTATTGGGGATTCCGATTGGAGCGTATCTTCGACGTCATGGTGCGGCTGGTTCAGGAGGCCCAGGGCGACCTCCTCGACGTCTACGAGCTCCTTACTGACGCGCGTCGGCGGGCGGCCGCGCGACTCAGCACGCGTTCAGCCACCCTCGCGGGATTCCTCGAGGAGATCCCCACGCTCACGCAACGCAATCCGGAGTTTCTGTGGCCGGCGGCCGCTCGACTCTCCAAGGTCGCTCTGTTGCCCACGGTGGCGGCGCTCGTGACCCCCCGATTCCGCTCGTTCGACCTCGGGCGCGCGCTCAACGAGGGGACCAGTCTCGTGTGGCGGATCCCGCTCAGTACCCTGGGCCCCGAGGCGAGCGCCTTCGTCGCAAGCCTGCTCGCGGGTCGCGTCTATCTGGAATACGTAGCCCGGACCGAGACAGGCCGGAGGATCCCCAAGGTCCTCTTCCTGTTGGATGAGGTCCACGCCCTTGCCCCTCGACTCGTGCTCGAGATCCTGGCGGAGGGGCGTAAGTTCGGAATCCACGCGGTACTCGCGACCCAATATCCCGAACGGCTCGGGAACGAACTGCGGCTCGCAGCCCAAGGGGCGGCGGGAACCCACGTCGTGTTCCGTGTTCCGCCGGCGGCAGCCGGGGACGCGGGCCGTTGGGCCGGTCTTTCCTATAACGAGGCACGCGAGCTATTGCCTTCGCTTTCCCCGGGAATCGCCATCGTGTCGCGTCCCGGAGAGCTCACTGTCGAGCGGTTCCCGATGAGCCCGGGACTTGAAGTTGAGGACCGAGCGGCGTGGGCTGAAGCGGTGACCATGACGGGGGTTCGCAATCCGGCGAACGCAATGGATCCATCGTTCGGACCGACCGTGGAGGTGGGGGAAGTTCACCAAGCCCTCCTCATGGCCGCCTTCGGGTCCCAGGCGGCAGGCGAAAACGGAGACCGTGCTCACCTGCTGGCCCGACTTCGCGCAACCTCGGATCTTCCCGTGGAGGCGGAAACGGCGCTCACGTGCGTCGACTCGCTGGTCCATCGGGGATGGCTCGAAACGAAGGGTTCCGAGTTCGATATCACTCCGGCCGGTCTCGCCGTTCTCGGGGCAACCGCCCCCACGGGAGCGGTCAACGAGAGCGCAGAGCACCGGGCCCTCCTCATCGAAACGTTCCGCATCTTCGCGGCGCGAGGCTACCGCTTGGAGGTCCTGCGTCAGGGGCGCTTCGATGTTCGACTCCCCGACGCGATCTTTCTCCAGCTTTCTCGGTCGGCATCGACCTTGGCGCCCGCCGATCTTGCCACACGCATCGACCGGATACGTTCCGGCTGGGCCTGGAAGTTTTTCGGTGGGAAGAACGTGAACGTTGAGGCCGAGGTTTCGGGCGCTCTTCGAAGCGATCGCATCCGCCACGGGCTCGTCAAGGCCCGCCGCACCGATGCCTACGCCCTGTTCGTGGTCTCTACGTCGTTCCGAGCGCGAGCGGTGCGGCGCGTCCTCGAACGCCGAAACGCCTACCCCCACTTGGCTCAGGTCTGGACCCTACGACGTGTGGTTGCTTCGAGCTCAGGGGGCGCGCCTCCCTCGAACGGTGAGGGGCCCTCCGCAGTATCCGAATGAATTCAAACGATGGGTGACTGAGGGAGGCATCATGGTGCGGGCGTTCGTCGCGGTCGACGTTCCTTCGGACGCATTGATGGATCTTCCTCTCCGACGTGCCGTCTCGACACGACATCTCACGCTCCGGTTCTTAGGAGAAACGCCAGATCACCGCTTGGAAACCGTTGCCCAGGCCATGCACCGAGCCGTCGAAGGGTGCGCTCCTTTCGAGCTCGAATGGAAGGGCGTTGGAGCCTTCCCCAACGCCACGCGGCCGCGCATTGTCTGGGCGGGAATCGGAGCTGGGTCGCCGGAGCTCGTCCGCCTCGCGAGCCGCCTTGAAAGCGAACTCGAACTCGCCGGGTGGCCGAAAGAACCTCGCCCGTTCGTTCCGCATCTCACGCTTCTGCGAGTGGGAACTTCGGAGGCCGCCGCCGCCGCGCGGGATTTGCTTGCTCTCGGCCCCGATCGTCCGTTGGGCCGCATCCGGGTCGAGGAGATCGTCCTCAACGAGAGCCAGCTCAAGCCCGAGGGGGCCTTACACCTCCCGCGCGCGCGTGCTCCGCTTCGCGGGCTGCCTAACCGGCCGGTTCCATCATCCGCTCCGAGACCCAGCGACGCCACAGATAGAGCGTGACATAGCTCCCCCAGCCCGGGTAGCAGCGGTTGCACCATCTCCGCAATCGTTCCTCCGGAGAGCCTTTCGGAACGACCCGATAGCCTTCCAGCGCCAACCGTATCGCCAGGTCGCCCGCCACGAAGACGTCCGGACGCCCGACCCCTCGGAGGAGTGCGTTCTCCGCAGTCCATCGGCCGACCCCTGGGAGTTCATCGAGGCGCCCGACAACGGTATCGAGCGGTGCAGAGCCCCAATCCGGTTGGTCGAGGCCGCCTCGGACCTGGCGTTCGGCGAGAGCGACCAGCGAACGGCCCTTCACCTGACTCAGACCGAGGCGGCGCATTCCTTCGGCTCCCAACGCGATCACGGATGCGGGCCCTGGAACGTGGGGTACCTCCACATTCTCGACTTCGACCACGGCATCGGTCACCGCGAAGAGCCTCTCTTTGAGAACTGTCGCTACGCGGACCGACAGCTGCTGGCTGATGATCGAATGAATCAGGGCCTCGTAGAGGCTGGGATCACGAGGGATGCGCAGTCCCCGGAATTGGCGTATCGTTCCGCTCAGCACGGGTTCCACGCGAGCCAACCCATAGAATGCTTCGATGGGGTGGTCGAGGGAGAAAAGTTCCCGCACCGCACGTCGAGCATCGGCGGGCGATCCCCCCCACGCCTGGACACGCCAGCGCTTCCCCTCGGGCTCCACCCCGAGCACCCAGGGGCGCTCGGGCCGGCCCCACACGCGAAGGATCCCCTCGCCTTCTCTTCGGAAGACGATGGACCGGGAAGAGTATTCGATCTGGTCCCGTTCGTTAGGGAACGAGCTCAGGCGGGGCGGGGTGACAAAGGTGACACTACGGTCCGACCGTCCGAACCGGGGGCGGCCCTCCTTCGCTCCGTGCATGGGGGTCTCCACCGTCCGCGCTACCCGCTACCCCCCGCACCGTTCACCGATATGAGACAGTCGTCACGGTTAAGGGGGGTTGGGTCCTCGCTCGGATTGGGCCATCGAGGGACGGACCCGCCGGCCCTTGGCCGCATGCGGGGGGTGCCCCAGTGCCGTGCATACCTTCAAACTAATCGGTCTCGCGTTCTGCGCTGCCCTCCTTTTGGGTGGACTCGTGGCGACAACACCGCTCGTCGCCAGTGGTTCGGGGCCCGCACCTCAGTTCCATGCCACGTCCCTTAGCGCAAGCCCCTATTGCGGTCCTTCCGAGCTCCAGCAGTTTATAGGTAGCCTCACGGTTGAACCCGCTCAGAATGCTTCGCTCGCCAACGTCAGCGGTCAGACGATCACAGCCGCCTTCTTCGACATCGTGAACGTCACGAGCAACGGCTCGAGCACGGTCACGTGTGGCAACGTAACGGCCTTCGCGATGACGGACGCGAACGGGAACTTTACGATCGACCTCACGCTTCCGAGCAGTGGATGCAACGCCCAAGGATGTACGAACTATACCGGCCCGTTCGGGCCGGCCAACTTCTCCGTCTCGGGAGGAGCTCCCCCGGGATTTTTCTTGACAAGCGACGTCAACCCTCCCGATGTTTCTTTGACGTTCGTCCAAGGCCTGGCTCTTGTGGAAGTAAATGGGGGTCAAACAATCATTATCAGTACCCATGATCCGACGACAATCGGAGCCTCGGCCTTCGCAGGCAATGGGGCCCCATCTCCCGCAGCGCTTCGATACTCGTGGACGATCATTGGCGAGGGGTGGAGCACTTTGGGCGGCACGACAGGTTCAGAAGTGACGATTGAGGCAGCCGTTGGTGCAGATCCAGGGCTCCTCTCAGTCGACGTGAATGGATCATACCGGGGGTCGACGGTTCCCTCTATAAACGCATCTGAAGACGCCGTTGGAATTTCTACCACCATCACCAACATAGCCATTC
>JBAUTP010000266.1:0-16253 GCA_049582265.1 Thermoplasmata archaeon | reverse complement strand
TGACCCTGACCCCGGACCATGACGATGAAGTCCGTGAGCGCCGGCGAATAGACGGCCCCCCCTGCGCAGGGACCCAGGATGAGGGAGATCTGGGGAATGACCCCCGAAAAGATGACGTTACGGAAGAAGACGTCGCCATACCCACCCAGGCTCATGACCCCCTCTTGGATCCGCGCACCCCCCGAGTCATTGAAGCCGACAATGGGGACCCCCGCTTTGTGCGCGGTCTCCATGATCTTCACGATCTTGCCGGCATGCGCCTCTCCGAGCGCGCCTCCGAAGACCGAAGCGTCCTGGGCGAAGGCGCATACCGGTCGGCCGTCCACCGCGCCCCATCCCGTAACCACCCCGTCGCCGGGTACTCGCCTCTCCGCCATTCCGAAGGTCGTCACGCGATGGGTCACGAACTGGTCGACCTCTACGAAGGAGCCGGGGTCGAAGAACGTAACGAGCCTTTCCCGGGCCGTAAGCTTCCCTTGGGTTCGGAGCCGTTTCACGCGTTCGGGGCCCCCGGCTTCCTCCGATTGACGGCGAAGCTCGCGCCAGCGGTCCTCGGAATTCGTCATGGAGCGTGAAAGCGTAGGTCTCCCGCGCGAACCAGAATACGTTCGCCGTTGCGGTCGAGCTCGAGCGCGCCGTCGTCGTCCAGTCCTTGGATCATACCCGAGGGCTCACCGTCCACCCACACCGGTCGCCCGCGGCCGAACAGTCGATGGCGGGCCAGGGCCAGTACGGCCGCGCGGGAGGTGGGGTCGTTCAGCTGAGCCCCCGTCGATTCGGCCACGGTGGACACGATCTCTTCCGTTTGTTCGACCGATGGGGGCCGGGGGAGGAGGTCGGAGAGCGAAACCGCTCGTTCGCGCAGGTCCGGTGGAAGCGAGGAAACGTCGGAACGAACGTTGATGCCGAATCCTGCTACCACGGCATACCCGCCTACGCTCGTCGGGACCCGGTCGACCAGGATCCCGCCGGCTTTTCTCGGCAGTCCATCCGCTCCGGGGACAACGAGGTCGTTGGGCCACTTGACCCAGAACGGTCGACCGAACCGGGCATGGAGCCTGTCGGCCAACGAAGCTCCGAGGCCGACCGGGAGAAGGGTGGGGGCACCGGGGACGTCGGGTAGCAGGATCGAGAGATAGAGACCGCCGGTGGGAGATTGCCAGCGGTGGTCGAGCCGGCCGCGTCCGTCCTGTTGTCTCGCCGCCACAACTCGAGAGCCGGGCTCAGCGTGAGAACGTGCGAGTGCGATCGCGCGATCCTGGGTGGAAGGAATCACGTCGAAGTACTCCCGTAGTGCCATCCACGACTACTCGGGTCGGGAGGGGAACGTGCCCTTAACCCCTTGGACGTAGGGCGGGGTTTCCAATCCGGGGTCCAAACCGAGGGCGAGCGCCGTCGCAGACGTGCCAGAGCTCCCGGCGGTCGCCTTCTCCCAGAAGGATTCTCGGTTACAGAGGGGCAAATGGGTCATCGCTGTAGTCGACCGGGACGTCGATGACAGACGGGGTGGGCAGACCGATGGCTTCCTGGAGTACCGAGTCGAACTCATTCTCACTCTGAACGCGGAAGGCCTTCAGTCCGAAGGATTCGGCGAATCGAACGAAGTCTGGATTGCCGAACTCCGTCCCAAACGTTCGTCCGACGCGAGCCTGTTCCTTCCATCGAATGCTTCCGAGTCCTTCGTCCCGGAACACGATGTTGACGGTGGGAAGCTCCTCGCGGCGGGCCGTCTCGAGCTCATGGGCGTTCATCAGGAAACCGCCGTCGCCGCTGACCGTGACAACCGTTCGCTCCGGTTGAGCCAAGCGTATCGCGATACCAGCGGGAACCGCGAAACCCATCGGAGCGAGCCCGTTCGGAATGACGACTGTGTTGGGGCGCTCCGCATGGAACAACCGACCGATCCAGAGTTTGTGGGCCCCCGTATCGCTGACGAGGATCGATTCCGGGCCGAGCCCCGCCCGAAGGCGGCGCAAAATGCGTTGAGGCTTGCAACGACCGGGTACGGGGTCGCCCTCCTTTCCGAACGCGGCCTCCAACCGGGCCCGTCGTGTCGCGACGGTGGCATCGCTCTTTCGGACCCCTGATAATCGCTCTCGGAGCAATTGGATGGACTCACGAAGGTCCGCGACGATCTCAACCTCGGGGATGTAGGCTCGGGAAACCTCGGCCGGAGTGAAATCGAGATGGATGACCTGCTTCGCCCCGTCGGGGTTCCAGTACCCCGGATCGTACTCCACGAGATCGTAGCCGACGCAGAAAACCAGGTCGGCCATATCGAACCCGATGGCGGGGAAGTCAAAGGCTGGGATTCCGAGGGTGAACAAACACATCGGGGAGGAAGCCGGGATCGATCCCTTGGCCATCATCGTTTGGGCAACCGGAATCTGCAGCGACTCGGCGAACGCGGTCAGTTCGGCCGCGGCGTGCCCCCGAATGACGCCGTTCCCCGCGAGGATCAGGGGTCGTTCGGCACCCGCGAGTATTGCCGCAGCTCGTTCGATACTCGGCCGATCTGGGGAAGGGCGGCGGGTACGTTCGGCGGGTATCGGGCGGCCCTCCGCCTGAGCCGCCGCGACATCGGCGGGCAGCTCAATGTGCGTGGCGCCAGGCTTTTCGAACTGAGCGATCTTGAACGCCTTCCGTACGACCTCGGGGATCTGCCGGGGATGTTCTACCCTTGCGTTCCACTTGGTGATCGGCTTCAACAATTGGGGGATGTCGATGTACTGGTGCGACTCGGTGGGACTGTGCTTCAGTTCCTGCTGCGCCGTGATCGCGACGAGCGGCGAACGATCCAAGAACGCGTCGGCGATGCCGGTGACGAGGTTGGTTGCACCGGGCCCGAGAGTGGAGAGGCAAACGCCAGCCGCACCGGTGATTCGGCCGTAGCCATCGGCCATGAAGGCCGCCGCTTGCTCGTGGCGAGCAAGGACGAATCGGATGGAGGAGTCACGAAGGGCATCCATGAGGTCGATCGTCTCTTCCCCCGGTAGGCCGAAGATGGTCGTGACCCCTTCCTTCTCCAAGCACCGAATCAGGAGGTTGGCCGCGCGCTCCACGGTTTTCGACCGACCTCGATTCCCCGGAGCGAGTTTCGCTCTTGAGTTCTCCCTAATCCGAACCGGGGGTCGTCCGAGCGAGAGTAACGGAGTCGCGGTGCCCCGTGTGGCATCCGTGCGGCCGAGAGAGAGGGTCCGGTCCTTCTTTCCACCGAGGATCGGACGCGGTGTCATTGGGCGTCGAAGGGGGACCCGCCCGCGCCCATTTCTGTAAACCCAGCCCGAGAGGCTTTGTGTCGAAGGATCGTGCCACGAGACACTCTGACCGAGAAGATTGATTTCCGATACGGGAGGGCAGGCGCGGTCGGGAATCTCTCGGTGCGCGAAGGTCTCGAGGGTCAGAAAGGTGGCGTTGCACGCGGTAGCCGGCCTTCCCCCCAGGGGCGCCCTTGGAGGCGGACTTACTCTGACGGATGAGTTTCCCGGTCGTCATGGCTCTGAATCTAAACCCCTCTTCTCGGCACAGTTTAGATCCCAAGCCTGCCTAAGAGAACGGTATTAATACCGGGGCATCGTCGCCATGATACGGTCTAGCTCGGGCGGTGACCGTCCGCTCCGTAAGGAGGAAATCAGATGCCAGCGACCTTGGGCGCCGAAACGCCGGGAACTGTTCTGAATTTGCCGGCCGAGGTCACGGAGCGAAAGGACCTCTACGTGCGCCAGTCCTCGGGCTTGGTACGCACGGTCGGGGCGCGCACGGCTCTCCTCGCGAACTTGGTCGGCATGGGCATCATCGTCAATTTCTTCTGGATCACCGAGGCTTCGGCGTTCTACCCGAACGCGAATCTCATCACGACCGTGGGTATCGGAGTCCTGATCAATGTCGCGGTAGGCTACGTCTACTGGATGCTCGCGAGTGCCATGCCACGCTCCGGCGGGGACTACATTTTCGTAGGTCGCATCTTCCACCCGTCCCTGGGCCTGGGCGTGAATCTCGTTTTCTCGGTTATCTTCGTTACGTGGGCCGGACTTTTCGCGTACTTCACCGCATTTTACGCCGTCCCGACGATGCTCGCGGCGTACACGCTCGCGGGTGGCGGAAGTGGCGCGCTCACCATGGCCAGTACGATCGTGTCCAGCACGACGGATATCTTCGTCATCGCGCTGGTCACGCTCCTCGTTGTCATCCTCGTGAGCCTCCTCCCGACGAAGTGGGTCTTCCGTGTAACGGTCGGGGTCTTCGTCGGGTCGGCGATCATCTTTGCGATCATGATGATCATCCTCTTGATGACTCCCCAGGCGACGTTCGCTTCCGACTTCAATTCGAACCCGATGTACGGCAAGACCTACCAGAGTCTCATCGTGAGCTCACCCATCACGACGACGGGCACGTTCCTGGGCGTTGTCTACACGATGCTCAGCTTCATCGGCTATGCGAACAGTTCCTACTACGGAGGCGAGATCCGGGGTAACCCGACCCGCGCCCAGGGGGTCGCGATCTTTGGCGCCCCGCTCATCTTCGCGGCGCTCATCGCTGGACTGTATGCGGCAAGCTACTACACGTTTGGTCGCGGTTTCCTCATCGGGATCAGCCAGTCCTACTTCACGAGCGGGGGGACGGCGTGGCCAGGCCCGCTCTTCCTGGCGGCCTACATCGTGCACGTTCCGATCTTGGCGGCGTTCCTTTCGTTCGGCCTGGTCTTGACGTTCTTCGGGTTCTCGCTGATCTACTTCGTTCTTCCCACACGGAATTTGTTCGCGTGGTCCTTCGACCGCGTCTTCCCGGCGTTCTTCACTCGGGTCTCCCGAAACGGTGTTCCGTGGGTCGCCGTGATCACCCTCGCGGTTGCCGCGCTGATCGCCCTTTGGATTCAAACCTACACAACCTACTTTGACTACGCGACGTTGGGCTATTCGAACTTCGGGTTCTGGTTCGCAGTCGGCATCGTCTGTTTGGCGGCGGCTACGTTCCCATTCCTGAGAAAGCGGGTGTTTGCGCAGGCTCCTCCCCTCGTACGAGCCAAGGTCGGCCCGGTCCCGGTCCTCACGATCGTAGGTGTACTCGCCATGGGCGCCGCCTGGTTCGTTAGCTACGCGTCCTCGACCGGTCAGTACCTCGGTATCACCAGCGGGTACAGCCTGGGTGACCTCCTGTTCCTTCCCGTCGTTCTGATTATCGGTGTCATCGTCTACTGGGTGTCCTGGGCCATCCAACGCGCGCGGGGCGTTCCGGTCGACCTCATCAGCAAGGAACTCCCTCCCGACTGAGGATGGGCGAATCAGAGGCTTCTTAGCTGCGATTCGCGTGGCACTCCCGTGTGAACGGGAGAGTGCGGCTGGTCTTCGACCCCCGCACACGAGAAGGACGGGATGTGGATCTCCCCCTCGTCTACCGTGTCCCGCTCGAGGAGGCTCGAAAGGAACTCGGTCTCGCTTCGTTCGTCGATCTCCGTGACCCGATCGTTGCGAAGGCGGTCGGCCTTCTCGCGGCAGGTCGGCGAAACCCTGGTCCGCCGCTCCATCTCGCCCTCTTTGGCGGTGTGGCCAATCGTTTGCTGAGCCCGAGCAGCAACGACCCGGCATCCGGTTTACGACGTGAGCTTCACGACCTCGACCTCGCCTGCCTTCATCGCGAGGTCAAGCAGGTGCTCGGCTTCCTGAGGACCCTCGCGGACCGAGAAGGAAATGCGCTTCTTTTCTTCGAAACCCCCGGCGATCACACGTTCAACACACTTTCGGGCGGACGACGGTACCGATTCCACGACGTGCGCTCTCGGGACGGTGCGACCCTCGAGGTCGGGACGACCGACGTCCTCGCAGACGAGTTCCACTTTAGCCACGTTCTTGACCTTCGCGAGGACGTGGCCCAGGCGGGGCAGAACGGTTCCTGTTTATTTCCGGCTACTCTTCTTCTTGCCAAACTTCAGCCGATCCGCAGGATCCCGCTCGACCGCTCCGAGGATGCTCCCGACCGCGTTCTCGAACCGTTCGGAAAGCGCTCGATCCTGATCGGAGCCGAAGAAAAGGACCGAAAGGACGTCCTGGCGCTGCTTCACGACCTGCCCGTAGGTGAGGGCGTCCGGGGGATCTCCTCCCCCCGACTCACTTCGATACTGCGCCAGGACTGGGGTCTTTGGAAGACCGTGACGTTGAACCTGGGGCATCTTCGTGCGACACCCACGTGGAAGCGACTGCGTTCAGAGCAGCAGGAGGTCATCGAGCCACGTCTCGAAGAGGTCCTTCGCATCGTCAGGGACTCCGAGCCGAAACGACGCATGGGCTTCCTCAAATCCGAGTGGTGGGACGAGGTGGACGAGGTAGCTGCCACCGAGCCCGCCGTCGGCGATGCCTCGGGAAAACCCCGTGGATAGGCTCAGGCCGGTATCGGGGAAGGCTACCCCGTGGTGAGGAGATGGGACCGGATCCCGTCCGCGACCAGGTCGACGACGACGCCGAGCAGGGTTCCTTCTCCGTACGCGCTTCCCGGGTTGAGGCATATGCTCCGGCCCAGGCGCGCATACCCTCGCGATTCGTGAATGTGCCCGTGCAGGCCGAGAAGCGGCTGATACCGGTCGATCGCGGCCCGGACCGCCGTGCTGCCGACGTGCACCAGGTCGGGGTCCCCTCCGGGGGCCATGACCTTCGTGAGGTCGTGGGTTAACCGTGGCGCCAGGTCCAAGTTCGTGCCGTGGGGCGGCACATGAAGGTTGAATATCGCCCGATCGGGGTGCTCGAGCTGCCGCTGGCCTTCGTCCAGCTTCGTAGCGATCGCCTCCTCCGTCAGTTCCCGGGGGGTCGCCCAGGGGGTCCGATTACTGTATTGAAGTGTAAGGATCTCGTGGTGTTCATCGAGACGGACGACGGTGTTGTCGGTGAGTTCCGCCACGTCGTCCCGGGCGATCACGTCCTCCATGGAGGTGAAATCATCATTTCCGAGACCGAGGAGGAGCCGAGTCGTGCCACCTCGGAGTCGTTCCTTGGCCCAGGAAAGCCAATGTTCCAGCTCCCGGAGCGATTGCCGCTCAAAGACCGCATCCGCCTTGGGCCGGTTCGCGATGAGCTCGGCCCATTCCGAGCGAGTGGTTTGTAAGGGCACCGTCGCCGAGTTCCGGAGCCAGTCCTCGAGGGCGGCGAGCTCTTCCTTTGACCGGGCCCGCCGGGACTCTCCCTCGACGGTGGCCGTCCACTCCGGCGGCCCTTCGAACACTGGCGTCACAGTCTTGGACGCAATGTCACCGCCTACGAGGAGGACCTGAGCGTTGTACACCTTCGCGGCGTTGATGAATTTCCGGAAGCATATTGCGGAGCCATGGAGGTCGGCGACAAAGAGAAGCCGCGTCGCTTTGGCCATGTCATAACGTCGAGCCGCGGAGAGCCAAAAGGTCGCAGGCCTCCGTCCTCCTCACTTGTGGGATCAGAGCCGACATCCTCGGCGATCGCGAAACCCCAGGTTCGTGCGTCAAGAGCCGGGATGGTTCAAGTACGGCAAAGTTCTCGACCCCAGGTCCGTGTGGGTTGACACCATCGAGGATTCGCCGATCCTCTCGCTCATCGATCGCATCTTCGAAATGAAACGGAAGGGGGAGACGATCCTCGGCCTCCACATCGGCGAGCCCGATTTCGAAACGCCGGCGGGGATCCGGTCGGCTGCGGCGGAAGCCATGGACCTAGGCCTCACCCACTACACGTCGTCCCAGGGAATGCCCGAACTTCGCGCGGGGATCGCACGCTATCTGGCGCGACGGCACGGGATGACGGCAACGGCGGAGGACGTCGTGGTCATGCCCGCGAAGTTCGCTATCTACGCCACCCTGCTCGCGACCGTCGAGCCGGGGAATGAGGTGCTTTTGCCCGACCCCACGTACCTGTTCGATCAGCCGGTGCGCCTTGTCGGTGCGAAACCCCGCTACTTCCCCCTTCGTACGGATTTCTCGCTCGACCCCGAGCGTCTCGCGGAGTCGTTGACCGACCGAAGTCGCGTGCTCCTCTTCGCAAACCCCGGCAACCCGACGGGTCAGGTCTTCGAGCGAGAAGACATGGCCGCGGCGCTCCAGGTGGCTCACGATCACGGCGTTATGGTGGTCAGTGACGAAACGTACGAGTCGCTCGTGTACGAAGGCACGCACGCGGCCGCTGCCACGCTCGACCCCGGCCACGACCAGGTCGTCACCATCGGGAGTTTTTCCAAGATCTTTGCCATGACGGGTTGGCGGATCGGCTACGTCGTCGCGCCCCCCACGATCCGAGCACGGCTGGTCAAGGTCATCGAGCATACGTTGACGTGCGTCGCTCCCTTCATCCAGGAGGCCGCGTCCTGGGGGCTCGATCACGCCGAGCCAGATGCCCAGCGATTCCGCGAGGAGTTTCGACGACGGCGTGACCGTCTCATGCACTTACTCGAGGACATCCCGGGGTTGCGGGTGATGCGGCCGCGAGGAGCGTTCTACGTTTTCCCCGAATTCGACCTTCCGTTCTCCTCCATCGTATTCAGCGAGCGCTTGCTGGAGGAAGAGAAGATGGCCGTCGTGCCCGGCGTGGCGTTCGGTCCGGCGGGAGAGCGACATGTTCGTATCTCCTACACGCGACCGCTCCCGGAGCTCGAAGATGGCGCGCGACGCCTGGCCCAGTTCATGGCTCGCCACCGACCGACGGCGGCGAATTCACCGGAGGCTCGCCCCGGCACGAGCGAGTCCCGTCCCACTCCGGCGCCGAAGTAGGAAGTGGCCTTCCGCCGACCTGGCCTTGACCGGGGCGTACGGGGTGATGCCTGCCGCGCCGCGTTAGGATCTCGCTTCGTGTAGACCCGAGAGATAGTCGCTGCTTCCGAAGGGGCGGTGCGTCACTTCCTTGACGCGCGGGACCCAATCGAACTGGGCTCCGTGCCGGAAGAAGTGGCGGGTGAGCCACGGCACGGCCTTCGGGTTCGGCCAAACCTCTCCCCGAGTGTCCTCCCGCATCGCCCAGAGCAGCTGCGCCGACAGGACGGCGGCGATAAGGTAGTTCTTCCCGTAGAACGCGGCATCCACCCAGAATGGGTCCGCGAAGGACGACGGCGGATAGTCATCGTACCCGCGGGCTTCCCGGTCGATCCGATGGAATGCCGAAGCAAGGTTGGAACGCGGGCGCCGATACAGGTCCATCTCCTTACGGACCCAGATGGCGGTCCACGCGTCGTTGCGCGCGCGCGTTCTCTCAAAGAACTCGAGGGCCTCCCGTCCCTGCTCCGAGGAGATCCCGGATTGCTGGCGAAGCCAGGGGACGTTCATGGAGATGTTCTCGAAGAGCGCTCCCATCGCCTCATGGAAACCGGCAAAACCAGGGATGTTCTCGGGCCCGCGAAGGAGATGCGTCGGGGCGCGCGTCGAAGAGGCCTGCACGGCATGCCCAAACTCGTGGAACAGGACCAGGTAGTGGATCCACCCTCCCGTGGGGTTCACGACGACGCGGACGTCACTCGGGATCTGGATCGCCAGCGTCATTCCGCCGATCGGGATCGAGCGGCGAACGATCTCGAACGGTCTTCCTCGCGGGCGGAACCCCCATGCGCGAATCCCCTTCAAAACATCGCGTACCATGGTACGACCCGGGAATCGCCGGTCGGAGAACGGCTGACGCTTCTGCGAGGCGTAGCCAGAATCCCAGGGGAAGAATCCGGACTCCCCCGACGTGGTGAGGAATTCCTCGCGGTCGGCACGCAGTGCGTCACGCCCCGCCCTCCGCACACGGTCCGCCACCTCATCGAGCGCGGCGAGCGTCAGGCCGTCCGCTGCCAGCCGGAACTCGATGAACGAACGGTACCCGAGCGCCCTTGCCCGGACGTTGCGCGCCTCGACGAGCTCGAGGAGGTCATCCTCGAGCTCCATGGACAACCGTTCCATCGCACGGTACGCGGACCGTCGGCGGGACCGATGGTTGTCCTTGCGAACGATCGCTCGAGCTTCGGCCTGGGTCACGCCGCGGCCGTCGATCACCGGCCGGAATGCCATCACGCGCCGTTCCAGACGATTTCGGAGTTCGACCACCTGGGGGTGCTGTTCCACCACCGCATCTTCCACGATGCGGCGCAATAGCTCGAGCCGCCGCTCGACCTGGGGGGAGTGGGGGCGCGAACTCGCCGACCGAACGAACGAGAAGAGGTCAGGGCGCCCCAGGAACCGGGATCGCGCGAGGTCCCAGCGTTCCCGAGCCCCGCTGGGGTGACCCACGTACTCGTTCCACCACGCGCGAAACAGCGAGCGGTCGATCCGGGCAAGCGCGCCCTCGGTTCGGTCGAGGAACCTGCGCACCTCGGTTGTCGTTGCCCCGGGCGCGGGAGGACCCTCCACTCCGATCAGGCGCCGACAGTCATCCGCCGGCATAACTCTTTACCAACATGCTGGGGCCGTTCACGCGAACGCCTCTCTCGGTCCCAAGGGTGCATCCTGCATGACCGTTTTTGTACCTGGTCGTCCTGGCCCCCTCCAATGGCCACCCACCGCCAGGTCCACGACCTCACCGCGCTCCTCGAGTCCCACATGCCGGTCTGGCCGACGTCTCCGCTACCGGTGTTCGAGCCCGTCGGCATCGTTCCGAGGGATGGGTATTCGATCGAACGGATCAGCTGCCTCACGCATACCGGCACGCACCTCGACGCCCCCTACCACTTCCTCGAGGACGGCGCGACCGTCGACCAGATCTCACCCGACCAGCTCGTCGGAACGGCTAAGGTGCTGGACCTACGGAAGGACCTCACGGGGCCTCTGATTTCCCGAGCCACCCTCGAAAAACATTGGCCGAAGGGAAAGTCGCCCGACTTCATCCTCATCGAAACAGGGTTCAGCCACGACCGCGCTCCAACGCGCCATTACCTCTACGAGTTCCCGGGGATCGAGCCGGCCGCTGCCGAGTTCCTTGTGAGCAAGGAGATTCGGGGGGTCGGGACCGATACGCTCGGCATCGACCCCTTCAGTAACTCCAAGTTCGAAGCGCACAAGGTGCTCCTCCGACGGGGCATCTGGGTCCTCGAAGCGCTCGACCATCTCGACCTTCTGCGCGAGAACACCGAGTACACGCTCGTCGTGGCTCCGCTCAAGATCCGCGGCGCCAGCGGGGCGATGAGCCGCGTGTTCGCGATCGAGTCCTAGGCCCCATGCCGCTCGCAAGTGGTCTTCGTGGCCAAGGGGCGCTCATCACCGGCGCGAGCCAAGGCATCGGGTTTGGAGCGGCGCGCGCGTTCCTCGACGAAGGTGCGCGGGTCGTCATGAGCTCCTCGAACCCGGAACATCTCGGTCGCGCGGCGCATGAACTGGCGGCCTTCGGCGAGGTCACTCCGGTCGTAGCGGACCTGCGTCGGCCGGAGGATATCGACCGGTTGGTCACGGCGGCCGACGAGGCGCTGGCGGGGATCGACACGCTCGTCTACGTTTCGGGAAGCCCCGCTCCGGGTGTTTTCATGGAACAGGACTATGCGAACTGGAGCCGAGCCGCCGAACTCCTGATGGTGAGTCCGGCGTACCTCGCTCGCCGGGTCGTGGAGTCGATGGTCCGTCGAACGAGGGCCGGACGACTCGTCTTTCTGGCCTCGGTCGCGATCCGGGAGCCGATCGCGAACATCGCGACCAGCAACGTGGCTCGGATCTCCATCGCCGGATTGGTCCGCACCTTGGCGCGCGAGGTGGGTCCGCATCAGATCCGAGTCAACGGGATCCTGCCGGGACTCATCGGAACCGGACGGCTCGACGAGGTCTTCCGGGATACCGCTCGACGGGAGAAGAGCACCCCCGAGGCCGTCCGTACACGTACCGAAGCCGAGATCCCGCTAGGTCGCGTCGGTACCCCCGACGAGCTCGCGCGAACGATCGTCTTCTTGGGGAGCGACCTTTCCGCCTATGTGAGCGGTGCGATGATCCCGGTCGATGGCGGGGCCCTTCGCTCCGTCGGGTGATCACCTTTCGTCGGGCGGGAGCGCTTCGTTCAAAAAATCCTCCCGCCCGGGCGCGAACACGTCCAGGATGACGCTGGGCGCGTCCTCGGTCACGAGTTCGTGGGGGACGTTGGGCGGGACAAAGTAGGCATCCCCCACGGAAAGGCGCCAGACCGACTCTCCGACGCGGAACGAGCCACCCCCCTCGAGAAACGTCCCGGACTGAGCCTGCGGGTGTGCGTGCTCCGGGAACGTCCGATGGGGGTCGATGTGATAGAGGACCAGCATGGTGCTCGGCCCATGCGCTAGGATACGACGGCGGACCCCGGGAAGGATCTCGTGCCACGCCTGGGGTTTGTCGTGCCACATCGGCATGCTCGGGGCCACCTCGGTGCGCTATATGGTCCTGCCGTCGGGGGTCGGTCCCGTGGGCCGGGCCTACTTCCCCGCTCGGATCTCGTGGACCCGACGGGACATCTTCACGACGGCTCGAACCGCACTCGCGGCGTTCTCGATCCGGTCCTGCGCCTGGAGTCGCGTCTCCCCTGGGCCCGATACCCCGAGCCCGAGGGGTTTACTGAACTCGACGCTCAAGTCGGTCAGTTTGCGCGCGGCCTGGTTCATGACGACTTGGTCGTGCCCGGTCTCGCCTTCGATGACGGCCCCGAGCGTCACCACCGCGTCCACGTCCTCCCGTTGGAAGAGCTCCTTCACCGCGAGCGGCATGTCATAGACGCCCGGCGTCTTCACGACGGGTCCCAAGCGTGCGCCCAGGAACTCGATCTCCTCCTTGGCCCGCTCCAGCATGAGGAGCGTGATGTCGTAGTTGAACTCGCTCGCCACCAAGGCCACCGTGATCCCGTTCCCCGCCGTTCCCGCTTTTGCCATCGTTCTCCCCTCGATGCCGGACCCCGGCCTCACCGACCCCCGCCCGCGGGCCCCGCATCCGGGAACCCCTGCCGAAGACCCAGACCCGCCGAGCGGGCGAGGGCCTTCGGACGGAAGAGTAGGTGAAAGGCATTGAGCGCGTGTTCCTCGGCACGACGGCGCGCGAGCTGCGTTAATTCCCGGTCGTTCCCGGCTTCGCCTTCGAAGACGAAGCATTCGACGACCGGCTTCGATTCGAGGACCCCGGCGTAGATGAGCCCCAAGGATGCCTCGTGGGCACACGTCTGGTCGTACGCCGCCTTCCCCGGCATGCCCAGCGCGAGGCAGAGGTCGACCCCGTCGTTCTGGAAGAGCTGACGCGCCGCGACCGGGAGGTCCTTGATCCCTGGGACGGTCCGCCGGACGATGCGGAACCCGGTGCCGGATCCCTTCAGCGCACGGACGGCGGGCGTGGCCATATCGACGCGGGCGAACGTCGTGTCCACGACCCCGATCTTCTTCACGACGTGACCTCGGGGGGTTTACGTCCTCGCTCGAGAATGCGCTCGACCAGCTTCCGTGTCGCGAGCTCGTCGTGCGTCAGCGGGCCCAACCGGACCACGCGGGCGGGAACTCCACGACGCGCGCACTCGGCCTCGACCTCGCGCTCGTTGAACTTTTGGTCGTAGCCCAGGGCGATGATGTCGGGTTTCACGTCGACCACGGTGGCATAGATGTCCGTGGCCGAACCCAGGATCGCGCGGTCGACGGGCTTCAGCGACTCCACCATTTCCCGCCGGATATGCTCGGGCACATACGGTTCATGCTTCAGTCGCCGGGCCGTTTGGTCGCGCGCCAACACGACCACGAGCTCGTCCCCCAAGTGACGTGCCTCGGTGAGGAAGTAGAGATGACCCGGGTGGAGGAGGTCGAACACCCCCGTCGCCATTACCCGGACCATGCGCGGAACGCCTCGGTGATGGTTCGACCCTCGAGGAACGGCCACCCGTGCGCTTTCGCGTAGCGTCGGGCGGCGTCCGGCGACCGAGGACCTCCCGAGTCGCCCAACATCTCGCAGACCGTCACGGACTCCGAGAGCCCGGCCATCCGCGTGAGCGAGATGGCGAGTTCCGTATGGCCTTTTCGTTCGTGAGCGAGCTGAGGCGCCGCATAGAGGAGCGGAACGTGGCCGGGCGAGGTGAACTCCGACCCGAAGCGTTCCCGAAGCGCCTCGTCCGAGAGGGAAGAGGCATCGCGCGCGAGCTCACCCACCGCCCGTATCGTCACGGCCCGGTCCCGGTCCGGGATGCCGGTGAAGTTGGTGCGGTGGTTCACGTTGATCCCGAACGGGCTCCGCGCATCGTAGCGTAAGCGCTGGTGGCGCACAGGCCCGAGCATGGGATAGCGAGATTCCGCGGCCGCGAGGACCTCGCTGTAGAACGGAAGTCCCAGACGAACGCGGAGCTCGTCGGAGATCGCAGTGCAGATGAGCCCTCCGGCGTCCTGCCGGAGCAGGCGAACGAGCTCGGGCGTCGCCCGTTCGCTCAGGAGGACGAGGTCGGTCTCCGCTTCTCGGTCGACCGCGTCGAAGACGAGGACCGGCTCGCCGTTGCGAAGCGTAGATCCCGCTTCGAGAACCACCGGGGCGACCAACCGCGGCGTCGCCATCATGGCGGTACGAGCGGATGTGAGCTAATAAAGAAAGCGTAGCTACTCAAAAATGGGTTGATGGCCCGAAGGGCGAGGAAGAGCGCGAGCCTGCGAGCGCGACCGACCACGATCCGTTTCGGCGCCGAAGCGCCGTTAGGAGGTGATCCATCTGCAGGTTCCCCTACAGATACCTTGTTACGACTTAGTCCCCCTTGCTGAACCGAAGTTCGAGCGACCCCAGAGGGGTCACCCTCACTCCGACCCAACTCGGATGACTTGACGGGCGGTGTGTGCAAAGAGCAGGGGCACATTCACCGCGGGATGTTGACCCGCGATTACTACGGAATCCATTTTCATGAGGGCGAGTTACAGCCCTCAATCCAGACTACGATTGGGTTTCAGGATTGCCTTCCTCTTTCGAGGTCGGATCCCATTGTCCCAACCTTTGTAGCGCGCGTGTTGCCCGGGAGATTCGGGGCATACGGACCTACCGTAGACCTCTCCTTCCTCTGCCTTAGCGGCAGCGATCCCCTCAGTGTGCTCTCGGAATCACTTCCGAAGTCGCGACTGAAGGCGAGGGTCTCGTTCGTTATCTGACTTAACAGAACGCCTTACGGTACGAACTGACGACGGCCATGCACCACCTCTCGGAGAATCGGGCAAGGTCTTCGGCCTGGCTTTCATCCCTCCGTCGCCCCCGGTGAGTTTTCCGGCGTTGAATCCAATTGAACCGCACGCTCCTCCCGTTGCGGTGCTCTCCCGCCAATTCCTTTAAGTTTCAGTCTTGCGACCGTACTCCCCAAGCGGCAGACTTAACACCTTCGCTCCGGCACTGGGAGCCCACGCAGGACCCCCAACACCAAGTCTGCAGCGTTTACACCCTAGACTACCGGGGTATCTAATCCCGTTTGCGCCCTAGGGCTTCGTCCCTCACTGTCGGATTCGTTCTAGGTGAACGCCTTCGCCACTGGTGGTCCCCCCCGGATTACAGGATTTTACCCCTACCCCGGGAGTACCTTCTCCCTCTCCCGATCTCAAGCCAAGCAGTGTCTCCGGCGTTCGGACGGTTGAGCCGCCCGATTTACCCAGAGATTTGCCTGGCCAGCTACGGACGCTTTAGGCTCAATAATAATGAGCACCACTCGGGCCGCGGGTATTACCGCGGCGGCTGGCACCCGTCTTACCCGGCCCTTACTTCTCGAGCTTTTTAGGCTCGGGAACAGCCTACACTTAGTGTAGGCACTTGGAGTTCCCCCATCGTGGTTTCCCACATTGTGGAGGTTTCGCGCCTGCTGCGTCCCGTAGGACCTGGATTCGTGTCTCAGAATCCATCTCCGGGCGACTTCTCCCAAAGCCCGTACCCGTCTACGGCTAGGGGGTCCGTGAAACCCCCTACTACCTGATAGGCCGCAGACCCATCCTCGAGCCTCGCAGGATTTCGACCTGGGAGCCTTCCATCATCTCAGGTCTATCGGGTATTATTCCCAGTTTCCCGGGGTTATCCCCGTCTCGAGGGCAGATTGTCCGCGTGTTACTGAGCAGTGCGCCGAGGGCTTACCCCTCTCGACTCGCATGGCTTAAGCGAACTCCAATAGCGGTGCCCGCCGGCAGGATCAACCGGATTTGTAAGCACACTATCGCGTGTGCGGAGTATTGCTGGTCGTGACCGATTCTTCGCTGACTGGCGGTCGTTGCTCTTGCTGAATTGAGCGATTCGCGTTTGACGCGGCCTTGATCTCGTCTGTCAGCTCCGAGAGGTCTCTCCCCGTCTCCAGGGAGGGGTTCTCGGGGCTCCACGCCCCACAGGGCCATCTGTGGCGTCGCCCTGGAAG
>JBAUTP010000265.1:0-15272 GCA_049582265.1 Thermoplasmata archaeon | reverse complement strand
TACGAATTCCGATTCAAGACTGAGGGGCTCGCCGGAAACGTCCTCGTAGCGTTCCTAACCGGCGCGGTGTTTCTCTATGGAGGCGCCGCGGTGGGTGACGTGCTCGTCATCGTCCCGTTCGCGCTTATGGCGTTTCTTTCCACGCTGAGCCGCGAAGTGATCAAGGACATGGAAGACGCAAAGGGCGACGTGGACCGGCGTACGCTCCCACGCACGCATGGCATGGCGGCCGCTGGCCTCCTCGCGCGGATCTCCGCGGGGCTTGCGATTGCGCTGAGCCCCGTTCCTTTGGTCACCTTTCTTTCCCTGTTCACCGTCGCGGGAATTATCTACTTGGCCACGGTCCTCGCCGCGGACGCGCTCTTCGTGGTCTCGGTCGTGTGGTTACCCGAACGACTTCACCGTGAGCAGTCCGTGAGTAAGGGAGCGATGACGGTAGCGCTGATCGCGTTCCTAGCGGCGGCGTTCCGCTGAGGGGGCCCTCGGTGCGTCAGGTTATCGAGGAACTCACCGAACGCCTGACCCACGGACCCCTCCACTTCACGCTCATCGACCCCGATAAATCGTCGGGCGAGAGAGCGGCTCACATCGCGCGTGGAGCGGTAGAGCTCGGTTCGGACGTGATTCTCCTCGGCGGTTCCACGGGCATCTCCCCCGACCGGATCCGCGACGTGGCTCGGGCGGTAAAGGCCGTCGTCCCGGTGCCCGTGATCATCTTCCCGGAGGGGGTCTCGTCGCTCAGCGCCGAAGCGGACGCCGTCCTCTTCATGAGCCTTCTCAATTCCCGGAATGTCGACCTGGTCATCCGAGCCCAGGCCCGGGCGGCGCTGCATGTTCGAGAACTCGGTATCCAGCCCATCCCGCTGGGCTACCTCGTCGTCGCCCCAGGGATGCGGGTCGGGGAAGTGGGTCAAGTTGACGCCGTGGCTCGGGCGGACTTTGTCGGTGCGCAAGGATATGCACTTGCCGCCGAGTATCTCGGGATGCGTTTCGTCTACCTCGAAGCGGGGTCGGGCGCAGCCGTCCCGGTGCCCCCCGAAATGGTCCACGCCGTGCGGTCGGTCCTCTCGGTTCCCCTGATCGTAGGGGGAGGGATCCGGACTGGAGGTGACGCCCGGAGCCTGCTGGGGGCTGGAGGACAGGTCTTGGTAACGGGCACAGTGACGGAGGAAGAGGGGCTCGGCGAAGGGTTCCGGTCGATTCTCGCGGAGGTGCGACGTGCCCGACGCGAATGAGGAGGGAACACCGCCTCCGAAGGCCCCGGGTTACCGTGCCGTCTTGCTCACGGCCCCTGAGCCACGACTCCAAGTGATCTACATTACCTTGTTCTCGCTGGGCTACGCCCTGGTTCTGTTCCTGGGCGTCACCGCGTTCAGGACCTTCGTCGAAGGGTTCGTCGCGGTCTTCCTGGCGCCGGCGCTTCTTTCCGCCGCCCTCACCGGGCCCCTCGCGTCCGCGTTCGGCGGGCGGTTCGAGCTACGTCGTTCCCTCTTCCTCGTGCTGACGAGCCTCGCCATCGGGTTTCCCCTGGCAGGAGTCTGGAGGATCGCGATCTGGCTCGAACCGTCCTGGGCGTCGACCCTCGTCCTGTTCCTCCTGTTCCTCCAGGGTCCCATCTTGTGGTTCCGGTACATGAGCCTCTTCGGGGTCTCGCGGCCCCGACACTCCGCCTCGCTGTTGCCCGCTTTGTTCCACCCCTTGCTGACGGCCGCCGGAATCCTTCTCGTGTTGCAACCCGCATGGCCTTCGTACGTGGCGGCGACCGTCTTCCTCGCTGCGGGACTGGGATGTGCCATTCTCCTTCTGTCCACGTCCGACCGGCCGCTCCAGCGGGAATTCGGCGTCTCAGGGGTCGCTCTCATCCGCCCCTTGATCGACCACGTGAATGCACGCGACCCAGCCGCGACGAATTCGTTAGAGACGTTCTTTCGACGATTTTCCATCCCTGCTGACCTGCGGGTCACGGTGGTGCGCTTCGACGGGCCGGCGGGTCCGGTCGCGACGCTTGTCCTTCCCACGGTCCACCCTGGGCCGTTTGCGTCCTTGGGGGCCAGCGACCTTCCCCGAAAGATCTCTGACAAGTTGGGACCCACTGCCGGTGTTGTCTTCGTTCCGCACACCCCCTGTAACCACGACCTTGACCTGCCGGGCCAGGAAGAGATGGCCCAGGTCGCAGCGGCGACGGAGGCCTGCTTTCACGCGACGGCCGCCTCGCTCCGCGACCGTGCGAGCCCACTGCTTTCCCCCGGACCGGGCTCGGTCGCGCGCGCTCAACTGGTGGGCGACGTCGCCATCGTCCTCGTGACGCAGGCGCCGCGTCCGACGGACGACATCGACTTCGCGGTCGGCGACCAAGTCTTCCAACATTTCCGTTCCATCGCTGGGCCCGGCATTGCGCTCATCGACGCCCACAATTCGTACGTCGAAGACGAGGGCGACGTTTCGTATGGCACTCCAGGAGCCGCGCAGCTCATCAGCGATGCGGAGTCCGCGGTCATGACGGCGGAGCGGGCCGCCGTCCCCGGGACGATTCGGGTGGGCGCGGCCATCCGGGATGGCTACCGCACCGTCACGCACGGAATCGGTCCGCACGGGATCCGCGCGATGGTGATCGATGCCGCGGGTCAAAAGTCGGCCTACGTTCTAGTCGACGGCAACAACCTGGTCGCGGGACTCCGGGATCCGATCCTCGCGGCGCTGCGGCCGTTGGTTGATGCCTGCGAGGTGATGACCACCGATAATCACGTGGTCCACGAGGTGGACGGGAGTATCAACCCGGTAGGCGAGCGCTATCCCCTGCCCGACCTGACGCGCGATGTGGTTGGCACCGTCCAGGAGGCATTGGCGCACCTGACTCCGGTGTCGGTCAAGTACGCGGTGCGCGACGTCCGTTCGGTGCGCGTCCTTCAACCCGCCTGGACGATCCGTCTGCTCACGTCGCTGGGGGATACCTTCTCAATCTTCACGAACGCTCTTCTGACGACGTTCCTCCTTCTTCTCACGACGTCCCTCGTGGTGTTTCTCGTATTCCGGTAGGACGGAGCTTCCGTGCATCACCCGACGAACGAACCCATCTTGGCCAGCGCGGTGCGCACCGTGGGGGATCCCGACGCACTCCGGCTCTTGTCCGAACTCGTGGCCATCGCCCCAACGAATCTCGAGGATCCGGTACACCACCGCTGGGAAAAGCCCAATTATGCGCGGGCCGCGGAGCGAATCGTTCGGGCCGCTCGCGAATTCGGTCTGACCACGCGCATCTACGACCCCTCCGCCGACCCCGACGTCCCTCCGTCGCGGACCAGCACTCCGCGACCCAACGTTATCGTGGACCTCGACATCGGGGCTCCCTCTCGCACGCTCATTCTCGCCCACTACGATGTCGTCCCGGTTCCTGCGGAACAGCTGGGGCGTTGGCGAAGTCCGCCGCACGTCCTCACGGGGCGTAGCGACGGACGCCTCTACGGTCGAGGGGCGAACGATGACTTGGGAAGTGGTGTGGTCGCCTCCTTGATCGCACTCAAGCATCTCGCCGCGCGGACGGATGTGCCCTCGAACGTACGTCTCCTCATCTGCTGTGACGAAGAAACAGGGGGCTCGGGAGGGATCGAGGCGATCAAGGATCGGGACAGTCGTCTATCCTCCGGCGACCCCGATCGGATCTTAGTGGGTGAGGTCGCCCTGATTCCGGACGGCGACCATCACGCCACCGCGGCCTCTTCGGGCGTCGCGTTCTTGGATGCTACGTTCCCCTCTCCCCCGCCGCTCCGCGACGCTGTCGCGTTCGGATCCGCGCTCGCCCGGCTCCACGACCTCGCACGAACCTGGACGTCGAACTACCCTTCTCCGGATTGGCCAGACCACGGGGCCCCTGCGCCGGTCATCACGGGCCGCGCGACCGTAACACGGTTCGACCTCACAGCGCACGAACCCGCCGAAGGTGAATTACATCTCGAATCCGTCCACGCCGAGACCGATGCCTCCAACCAAGTGGCGGAGGCGGTGAGTCTCGTCGTTGGGGGAACCTCCGCGGAGATTGAGACCGCGCTGGTTCGGCTCCAGACGTACGTGCGTCCACCGTTTTCTCTCCGGGCGGGCGGTTCGACCGCCGCTCCGGTCCCGGCCGGCGCCCGCCTCCTTCAGCTTGTGGGCAAGAGCACCCACGGAGGGTATCCCCACCGGGGGTACAATCCTGTGACGGCGACACTCTCGCTCCTCGACCGCGCGATCACTGAGGGAGTCCTCAACGGGTCCCGCCACGTGGAGGCGACGTACGGTGTCGACCTCCGGATCATTCCCGAGATGCCGCTTCACGAGGCCGTCGATGCCGCGCTCCGTCAGGTGGCGGCCTGGGCGTCGGACGCCCACGTACCCGCCCAGCTGACCGCTCCGCCGGATCGCTGCCGGGGAGGATACGCTCTACCGATGGATGACCCGGCGATCGTGAAGCTCGAGCGAATCCTTCGGTCCACCGTAGAGACCGGCGGCATCTTTGGGGAGTATGGGGGAACCGACGCGAGCAGCCTGATGGGGGTCACGACGCCCGCCGGTACTCCGCTTCCGGCTCTCGTGTTCGGTAGCATGGACCGTAGCTCGCACATCCACGAAGCGGACGAGAGTATCGACCCGCGGCTGTGGGCGGGCGTCATTCGAACGATCGAGCGCTACGTCATGGAACCCTGACGGCAGGCGACCGCCGTGGTGAGCGAACCGTTCGTCATCGACCAGCTGCTCATTCCGGCGCGCGTGCTCTGGGTACTCTTGCCCGCCTACATTGCGAGCTCGTTCGCGACGTTTTCCCGGGGCAAGGGACCGCCGATGGATTTCGGTCGATTCTGGCCGCGCGACGGCCGGCGCGTCCTCGGAACCTCCAAGACGTGGGTCGGCTTCTTCGTCGGCAGTCTCTGCGGCATCCCCTTCGGACTGTTGGAAGCCTACCTGATGCTGCTCGCTCCGCCCGATCTCGCGCTCATGCCCCAGTACGGCCCCACTCTCGCCGCCGCTCTCCCGCTGGTCGCGATGATTAGTTTCGGGGCCATGGCGGGCGACGCGCTCGGTTCCTTTCTCAAACGAAGGTTAGGGCGGCCGAGCGGTGCCCGCTCGGTGCTGTTAGACCCTCTTCCCCTCGTCCTGCTACCCATCGGGCTCGGGCTTGTCTTCTATCCCTCCGTTTTCGTCCTCGCGCTCGCGTCGGTCGAGGCCGTCGTCTGGCTGATTGTCTTCACCGTGGGCCTCCACATGCTCTTTAACCGGCTCGGATACCGGATGGGTACCAAGCGGGTCCCTTGGTGATCCGGAGGAACGAAGGAGATGGATGCGTATCAGCGTCGCGCCCTCGTCGAGATGCTCCTCCAGTCCGGAGCCGTACGGTTCGGTGACTTCACCCTCACCTCGGGCCAGAAATCGGACGTCTACGTCGACATCAAACACGCCTGGACGGACCCGAAGCGGCTCGCGCTTATCGCCGACGCGCTGGCGGAGCATGTCGAGGCGGAGGACCAACTGGCCGGAATGGAGCTCGGTGCGGTGCCGCTCGTTGTCGCGACCGCGCTCAAGACCGGGCGGCCATACGCGGTCGTCCGGAAGGCGACCAAGGCCCACGGCACGGGAAAGCGGATCGAAGGGGAGCTCCCTCCGAACGTGCCGGTCCTCGTGATCGAGGATGTCGCGACGACGGGTGGGTCGTTGGTCCAGACCGTGGAGGTGCTTCGCGAGGCGGGGGCTCGCGTGGACCGTGCCGTCGTCGTTGTCGACCGTGGCGCCGGCGCGACCACGCTTCTGAAGGAGCGCGGGGTCCGTCTCGGTGCGTTGGTCACGTTCGAGGAGTTGCGCGGGGCGACCACGTGAGCGGTCGGGTCGCGCGGGACGCGACGACCGTCGTGAAGGATCCGGCGGAAGCGCAGTCCGTCTACGCTCGTGGGTTCTTCGGTACCTTCAAGGGCGAGAGCCTGAACCTCGACCGGTACGAAACCGTGTACCTGGCCGAGATGAGCCGACTCGCCTTCCACGATACCCACGAGCGCGACATCCTCTGGTCCGAGCTGTTCCGTCGGGCTGCCACCGCGGAGCGGGATTTCGGCATTCGCTACATCGTGTACCGCGACCTACGCCAGCGGGGCTACGTCGTGCGCGCGAGTCCGCCGCCGGTCGCGTTCTCCGTGCTCCCCCGTGGCGGGACGCTGCACAAAACCCCCGCGCGCTACTGGGTCGAACCGTTCTCGGAACGGGCCGCGTTCGACCTCGAGCGGATCCACGATCTCGCGGCGCGTGCTCAGGGTGCGAAGAAGCTCCTCCTCCTCGCGGTGGTGGACGAGGAATCGGACCTCACGTACTACCGGATCCGGCGCCCCGTTCCCACCGGCTCGCTCGAACCACAACGCCTTCCCCATCCCGCGACCGGATGGCTCTCGAAGGACCGAGTCGTGGTATTCGACCCCGACGCCGTCGAGCTGCTCGGCCACGACCTCGGATACGGGAGCCGGATTGGCGCTCGGCTCGAACTCAGCCTGATCGAGGCCGCGTACCTCGCCGAGGACGACCAGCTCACGCTGACCGATTCCCGAGGGCGTCAGAACGTGGCCCTCGAAACGCTCGTGTCTCGCGCGCAGCGCCTCGACGCCCGGTTTGCCGAGCGTCTCCGAGCGTATCGAACGCTCCGGGAGCGGCATCTCGTGGTCAAGACGGGATTCAAGTACGGCGCCCACTTCCGCGCCTATCCGCGTCGGCCGGAGCACACGCACGCCCGGTACCTCGTCCAGGCGGTTCCCTCGGACCACCGGGGAGCGTGGCCCGATATCGCGGGGGCCGTTCGAGTCGCCCAGGGAGTGCGCAAGGATCTTCTTGTCGCCGGAGTGCCACGGGAGGGGAACGTCACCTTCCTGGCCCTTGAGCGCATACGACCCTAGTCTACGACACGGCGCTCGAGTACGGAGGCAGGCGATTCATCCAACGCCGCGCGAAGGGGGTCGAGGAAGTGATGTGCGCGAGCGGGTGTCGGGTGCGCCCCGAGGGCCGACTCGAACGCACTGCCCACGATGATGCCGTCGGCGCCGGTAGCGCGAGCGCGACGCGCGTCCATAGGACCTCGAATCCCGAACCCGATCAATACCGGGAGCCGGGGCCTTGCCCTGTGGGAGGTCGCGACCAGGGAACGAAGTTCCGGAGTGACTTGGAATCCGCTCGCGCCCGTGGTTCCGAGGCGCGCGACAAGATAGAGAAACCCCTCCGAAGCACGACCGAGGGACGTCAGCCGCTCCTGAGACGTCCCCGGAGCGGCCATCCTGACCAAGGCAAGATGGAACGACCGGCACGCCTCCCTCCACTCTCGGGATTCCTCCCATGCTACGTCCGGAAGGATGAGGCCGCTCGCCCCGTGATGGGCCAACTCGCGGATCGCCGTGGACACCCCCCGACGATACACAGGGTTCGCGTACGTCATGACCGCACACGGGAGGATCGGTGAGGCGACGTCGAGAAAGCTCAGAAGATCGCTCCAGTGTGTTCCATGGTGGAGTGCGCGCTCACTCACCGCCTGAAGCTGTGGACCGTCGGCGATCGGGTCCGAGAAGGGAAATCCCAGTTCGAGGGCATCGGCGCCGGCGGCTCGGATCGCATGCACGAGCGCCGTGAGCCTCTTCTGCCGACGGCGATCCACCATCAGATAGGGAACCAGGCGGCTCGCCGCGCCCTGGGGGGAGCGCCGAAGGGCCCTAGCGAGAGCGTTCGGCATCGAGCACCACCTCGAGGTCCTTGTCCCCGCGACCCGACAGGGTCACGACGATCTGTTGTTCTGACGGACGTCGGTTGGCTTCCCCGAGCGCGGCGGCGATCGCGTGCGCGGGCTCGAGGGCCGGCAGGATGCCCTCGTCGCGGGCGAGCCAGTGGAACGCCCGGAGGGCATCCTCGTCATGGACCGTTACGTAGCGGACTCGGCCCGATTCCTTGAGGAAGGCGTGTTCGGGCCCGACGCCGGCATAATCGAGGCCGGCTGAGATGCTGGCCGTATCGAGGACCTGACCATCGCGGTTCTGGAGGACGTAGGTGAGGGCACCGTGCAGGATCCCGGGCCGTCCCCGTTGCAAGGAGGCGGCGCCAGTCGAATGGCCGCGGGGCCCCCCGGCTTCCACCCCGAGGAGTTCGACGGGGGTGCGAAGCAGCGGGTGGAACGTCCCGATGGCGTTGCTACCGCCCCCGACGCAGGCAACGGCGAGGTCGGGTAAGCGTCCAAAGGCGGAGCGCGATTGGCGTGCGATCTCCCGGCCGATCACGCTCTGAAAGTCCGCTACCATGGAAGGATAGGGATGCGGACCCACGGCCGAGCCGAGCAGGTAGTAGGTGGAACCCACGTTCGTGATCCAATCCCGTAGCGCCGCATTGATCGCGTCCTTCAGGGTCTGGCTCCCGGTCGTCACGGGCCGCACGGTAGCGCCGAGCAATCGCATTCGGTCGACGTTGGGCCGTTGGCGATGCATGTCCTTGGCGCCCATGTACACCTCCGTCGGGAGCGCAAGCGCGGCACCGAGCATCGCCGTCGCTACGCCGTGCTGCCCCGCACCCGTCTCGGCGATGAGTCGGGTCTTTCCCATCCGGCCAGCGAGAAGGCCTTGACCCAAGGCATTGTTGAACTTGTGCGCACCGCCGTGAACGAGGTCCTCTCGCTTGAGCCAGATCTGCGCGCCATGACCCCGCCTCGTAAGATTCGTGGCATGGTAGAGCGGCGTCGGGCGCCCCCCCAGCGTTCGTGCGAGCCGGTCCAACTCGGTACGGAAGGTCGTGTCGCGACGCGCGGCTCGCCACGCGCGGTCGAGCTCCCGAAGCGCCGGCACCAACGTTTCCGGGACGTAGGCACCCCCGAACGCCCCGAACCGCCTAGGCATGGCTCGACTCGAACTGCTCCACCGCCGCGAGGAACGCGGCCATCTTCCCGACGTCCTTCACTCCCGGGGAACTCTCGACTCCGCTCGAGACGTCGACGCCCCACGGACGGACCATCGCCAGCGCCTCGGTGACGGTCTCCGGGGTCAGGCCTCCCGCGAGGATGAACTTGCGACCCGGATGGGTGTCGACGATCTTCGCGCACATCGACCAATCCGGTCGAGCTCCCGTTCCACCCGGGAGGGACTGCCCGGCGGTGTCCAGATGCAGGCGCGGATAGTCCTCGGCGGCCGGGATGGGTGGCTCCGGTAGTCCGGAATCCGACGGCGGGATGGGAAGCGACGGAACGAGGTGGTGGACCTCCAGAAATTCGAGCCCTGCCGGGATCGCACCATAGACCTGGATCCGGTCGACCCCCAGGTCGTCGAACAACCGATGGACGAGGTCAGCGGAGGGGTCGGAGACGACCGCCCAAACCTCCGCGCCGGTCGGAACGTGCTCGATGAGAGGTTGCGCCTGTTCGATGGTCAACGATCGCGGGGACTGGGGAACGTCGATCACGAAGCCTGCCGCACCCCCTTCCGGGGCGAGCGCGACGGCCGTCGGGTCCTTGAGACCACAGAATTTCACGAACGTTTTCATGTTGAGCTCCCTAGCGCCGGTCCCTTGAGTTCGGCCAAGAATGCCGTCGGGTCGGCCGACCGAGCGACGGAGGTCCCGACCAAAAAGCCGTCGGTCCCCCGCCTCTCGAACCATTCGACATCGGTTCGACTCTGGATCCCACTCAGCCCAAGCAGGGGTCGTAGTCGCTGGGCCTCTTCGAGCGTGCGGTGGGCCCGGGTCCTCTCCATCTTGAGCGTGTCGAGGTCCCGAACGTTAACACCGTACACGTTGGCCGGTACCTGGCGAGCAACAGCGACGTCCTCGGGAAGGTGTAGCTCGAGCACGACCTCGAGTCCTACGGAGCGCGCGCGGTCCGCGATCTCGCGAAGCGGACGCCTCAACCTGCGCTCGGTCTCGAGCCGAGCGATGAGGAGAACGGCCGACGCACCGCTGCGTCGCGCGGCCTCGACCTGCGTAAAGTCCGTGACAAAGTCCTTGAACAGCACCGGAAGATGCGTCTGGCTCGCCAGTTGGGCGACATCTTGGGGCGAACCGCCGAAACGGGGTTCGCAGGCCAGGCACGAGAGGGCCGTCGCGCCCGACCGTTCGGCCATGCTCGCGAACGCGGGGATCGAAAGTTGGGGCAGTGGGGACGAACGGTAACCCGGCGAAACCCGCTTGAACTCCACGACCATCGCCTGCCCCCCGCGGCGCGCACGGATGGCTTCTTCCATCCGGGGAGCCAAAGGTCGGTCCCTCGGGGGGGGCGGAGGGAGGTACCCCGCGTCACGGGTCGAGGCTTCGAGCTCTTCTAGGATCTCGTCGAGAAAACCCATGGTTACTTTCCAGCGTCCCACGCCCTCGAATGCGCGAGGTCAAGCATCGCGCGGAACGTGGCTTCCGCTGCGCCTCCATCCAGGCTGGCTCGCGCCTCTTCCATTCCATCGTCCAAGGAATCGGCCCTGCCGGTCACCCATAGCGCGGCGGCGCTCGTCAAGAGCACTGCGCCGCGGCGCGCCCCCGGCGCGCCGGCGAGGAGTTCCTCCGTCGCTTCGACGGCGGCGCTCCGACCGAGTGGCCCCCAGGGCCCTCGCCGGTCTTCGACGTCCAAGTACCTTCGAGCCGTAGCCGAAAATCTCCGGAGCGCGGTCCCGTTCCAACGGTACCCCTTCGACGTACCCCGTGGTGAGAATTCATCCGCCCCCTCCGGAGAAGTTACCGTGAGACCGCTACGAACCCCGAGCCCACGCAAGGCGCTCGCCATCCGGCGGGCCATGCGGAGGTCGGACGTCCCCGCGAGCTGGAATCGTACGTTCGACGGGTTCGTGAGGGGGCCCAGCGCGTTGAAGACCGTCGGAATCCCGATCATGCGACGAGCCGCGGCGACCGGGCCCGTCGCCGGGTGAAACAAGGGTGCGTGAAGGAACGCGAGACCAAGGTGTCGGAAACTCGCCTCGGCGAATGCCCGCGATGTCGCCACGGGGAGTCCGAGCGCCTCAAGGAGGTCGGACGATCCAGTGTGTCCGCGCGTGCTTCGATTCCCGTGCTTGATCACCGGCTGTCCCGCGCCCACGATCACGAACGCGCTGGCCGTCGACACATTGAACGTGGGAACGCGAGACCCTCCCGATCCGCACACATCGATGGCCCGCGAACGGCCGGGCGGATCGAAGGGAACCGCGCGTCGGCGCATCTCCCGAGCGAACGCGATCAGAACTCGCTCATCGGGTTCCCGAACACGAAGCGCGACGAGCGCGGCGGCCTTCACTCCGTCCGGTGTGGCTGGGTCGGCCAGCAGGTCCATGACGCGATGGACGGTCTGAGCGCTGGGGGGGCCGCCCTCGAGGAGCCTCTCGACCACGGTTTCGGTCATGAACGAGCCTCGCGAAGGAAGTTGGCAAGGATGTGGGGTCCCTCGGGCGTCATGTAGGACTCCGGATGGAACTGTACCCCGAAAATCGGGAGTTGGGTATGCCGGACGCTCATCACGACGCCTTCCGGCGTTCGTGCGACGACTTCCAGGTCGGGGGGGCAGGATCGAGGTTCGATCACCAGCGAGTGGTACCGGGCGGCCCGGAAGGGCGACGGAACCCGGCGAAACAATCCGCGACCGTCATGCATCACCGCGGCCACTTCCCCATGGACGGGAGCTTCCGCTCGGACGACCCTTCCTCCGAAATATTCCCCGATGAGCTGGTGGCCCAAGCACACGCCCAGGATGGGAAGCCCTGGGCCGTTGGTGGCAAGGTAGCGCCGAGCGAGCCCCGTGAGTCGGGCGTCGGTGGGATGACCCGGGCCCGGTGACAGCACGACGGCATCGGGGTCGAATCGTTGGGCCGTCGCGTACGGTACGGTGTAGCGAACCACCCGTACGTCCGCGTCGAGGGTACTCAGGGCCTGAGCCAAGTTGTAAACAAAGGAATCCTCGTGGTCGATGAGGACCACTCTCATGCGTTCTCACCCACGAGAGTGGCCTCGACCTGGGCCAGCTTCGTGAGGGTCTCATCGAACTCGCGAGCCGGCTCCGAGGGAAAGACGACCCCACCTCCGGCGGCGGTGTAGAGGTTCGTTCCTTCGGCGAACGCCGAGCGGATCGTCAGGGCCCAAGTGGCATCGCCGTTGCCGCCAACGACCCCGACGGTTCCCGCATAGGGTCCGCGCCACGTTGCTTCCTCTCGCCACAGCAGCTCTGTCGCCCGGATCTTTGGTGCGCCAGAGACGGTTCCCGCCGGGAACGTGGCTGCCAAGGCGTCGATGGCTGTCACGTCCGGCCGCAGTCGGGCAGTGACCCGACTGACCAGGTGCTCGAGGCGGGAGAAGCGCTCCGTCCGCTCCCTCCACAGAAGTCGAACCGAGCCCGATGTCGCAATGCGGCCGAGGTCGTTGCGCGCGAGGTCCACCAGCATCCGGTGTTCGGCGAGCTCCTTTTCGTCGTCCGTTAATCGGCGTCGGCTCCCGTCGGCGACTCCTCTCGGTCGAGTGCCGGCGATAGGGTTCACGTATCCGTGTCGGCCCTCAACCTCCACTACCGACTCGGGCGTGCCACCGGCGATCAACCGGTCGCCAAACTTGAGTAGATAGAAGAACTGGAATCGCTCGGTTTCGTAGAGCCGAAGGACCCGGGCGAACAGGTCCTCGGGTCGTCGCCACGTTCGCCGATGGGCCAGCACGACCTGGAACGCTTCACCGTCCCGGATGGCCGTCCGGAGCCGGTTCACCTTCGCCTCGAAGCGTTTTCGCGGGAGGCTGTCGTCGAGCGGCGCTGGGAGGGAGGACGGGTGCTGCCTGGGAGCGGACGGCCCACGTCGCGCATTCGGGACACGCTCGCGTCGAACGGTCGGGACCAGTGCGAACTCGCCCAGTGGGAACGGAGCGCCGCGGGGGGGCCTGCGAAGCAGGGGTTCGAAGAGCTCAACGGCCTCGAATCCGAAGTACCCGACCAGAGCCCCGCGAGGATTCCGTCCGAGGATCTCACGCATTTCTCGTCCCACCGTGTCGCCCCCGACGCCCGGGTCGAACCGTAGGACAGTATCGGGGTCGACGAAGTGGACGGCCCACCGATCCCCCCCTCGCGCCGGAGGCGACCCTTCGAAGTATCCGGCGACCTCGTGCTCCTCGGCGCGAGCCATGAATCGCGTGAGAGGATCGCTCATCGGTGGTTCTCCTCGACAAGCGCGGCGTGGAGTCCTCTCAGGCTCGAGATGCCGTAGGTATGCGGCACCGCGAGCGACACCGATCGCGAGGTCGCGCTAAACCCCTCCACTCGCTCAAGGATGGAGGGAGGGATCCGACCGAGATCCGCCAGGATGCCGTCTCCGATGGCCGTCACGAGCGCGACCGGGAGCGGCCCTTCCAGGACCGCACCGGACGTTTTGAGTACCGGGGCGAGCACCTGACGTGCCGTCCGTGACTCGGCCGGATGGAGCAGGAGCGAGAGCAGGGCGGCCGACGTGAACAGAGCGATCAGGTTGAGCCGGGCCGACGCCAACCGATTCGTTACGGCGGCAATGATACCGGGCCTCTGTCGGCCGCCGGCGACGCGCACCCGAAGGAGTCGGAGTGGGTCGAGGAGCGTGATGGCGCGAGCATGTTGGGCGGAGTCTCGTCGCATGATACGCGTGACGACCGACGGAGACTCCAAGGAACGGACCCAGATCTCCACACCTTCCCGTCGCGCGGGCTCGATCGTAAGGGGATGCAGGATCTTCGCTCCGAACTGCGCCAGCTCTTCGGCCTCCTCGTAGGATAGCTTTTCGATGGGGCGCGCGCCCGGCACTTGGCGTGGGTCGGCCGAGAGAACCGCCGCTTCGCTCTTGACGAGCTCCACCCGAGGAGCGTGCAGGATCGCACCGATGGCACTTGCGGAGTAGTCCGAGCCGCCGCGCCCGAGGATAGCGACGCGTCCTTCGAGGCTTCGACCGAAGAATCCGGTCACGATCGGTACTTTCCCTTGTTCGAGGAGCCTCCCGAGCCGCTTCCGCACTGGTCGCCGGGACCGGTCAAACAGCACGAGCGAAGCTCCGTAGCCGTTGTCGGTGACAAGTCCCAAACGGTCGGCCTCGACCGGGACCGCCGGGATCCCCTCCGCCTCCAAATGCGACGCAAGCCAGTGAACGGCCAGTCGTTCTCCCTGGCTCAGGAGTCGGTCGGCGAGCGGAAGGTCCTTCGGGTAATGCCGTTCGACCTGGCGCAGAAGGTCATCGACGCGTGTCAGGTGGGCGATGCCGGCCGGAGGGAGGTCGGGGTGCAATTGCTCGAGGCGAGGGCGAAGGGTCCTGTGCTCCCGCTTCCCTCGCGGATGATTGAGAGCGTCGAGCAACAGGTCGGTCACTCCCCTGCGCGCCGAGACGACGACCACCAAACCCACCTCCTCGTGCCGCGCGGTTCTCACGTACCGCGTGACCTCGGGGAGATGTCCGAGGGCCGCACCCCCGAACTTGACCACTACGGTGTCGGAACTCACGCGTCGGCCCCCCCTCGCCTTCCCTCCACGTAGCCTTTCGAGATCGCGAACTCCGCGTTGAGGACCGAGGCTCCGGCTCCTCCACGGACCGCGTTGTGGCTGAGGACGAAGCAGCGAAGGTACGGGGGCTCCCAGCGCAGCCGTCCGATGGAGACGGTCATCCCCCGAGCCCGAGGAGGATTTCCTGCCCAGCGGTCGCGCAAAGGTTGCGGCCGATCGACCTCCGAACGTAACTGTACCGGAGGATGAGGGGCCATCGGAAGATCAAGGCCTCGGAGCGGGTCGAACCCTCGGATCGCCGAGGCCAACGCGGTTCGCGAGGGCCGCCGACTTGCGCGGAGGGTGACCGCTTCAAGGTGGCCATCCCGGACTCCTACTCGCGCGCACTGCACGAGCAGTTCCAGAGGGGCGGGGTCGATCGTGTTCTCCCGGACGGACCCCAGGATATGCTTTGCCTCGGTCGAGACCTTCTCTTCTTCCTCGGCGATGTACGGTACGACGTTATCGGTCACCGAGAGGGAGGCTATGCCCGGATACCCCGCTCCCGAAAGCGCTTGGTACGTTGCTACACTTATCCAACGTGGGCGAAGCAAAGGAAGGATGGGCGCGAGTCCGAGGACAAGACCCGTCGCGGTGCAGTTTGGATTGGTGATGATTGGCGCTGGTTTCCTGGTGGTCCGGATCACCGAGAGGTGATCCGGATTCACTTCGGGGACCAGGAGAGGAACGCCCCGATCCATACGGTGGTCGGCCGAATTCGAGAAGACGGCAGTCCCTCGGCGCGCCAGCTCGGTCTCGAACGTTCCCGCCGTTCCCGAAGGGAGCGCTCCGAAAG
>JBAUTP010000264.1:0-3771 GCA_049582265.1 Thermoplasmata archaeon | reverse complement strand
CACCGAGGACGGACGGTCAAGTCCCTGGGTGATGGCTTTCTTGTGGAATTCGGTAGTGCGCTGGAAGCGGTCAAGTGCGCGATCGAGATCCAGCATTCCCTCGAGCAGCGAAATACCCGGTCTCGAGCCGAGCCTATCGAGCTTCGGATCGGCATTCACCTAGGCGACGTGGTGCATCGCGGCGGGGACATTTTCGGCGACGCCGTGAACATCGTGGCCCGAATCGAACCCCTCGCGGATCCCGGTGGCGCTTGCCTTTCGCAGCAAGTGTACGATCAAGTTCGCAACAAGATTCATGGTCCTTTCGTTCCCCTCGGCGTACCAACTCTCAAAAACATCTCTTTGCAGATCCCCGTTTACAAGATCGCCCTCCCTTCTTCGCATCCAGTGGTTCCGACAACCCCGAAAGATCGCCCTCGCATCGCGGTCCTGCCACTCACGAACATCAGCGGGCACGCGGACGATGAATACTTCGCAGACGGAATCACTGAGGAACTCATACAGATGCTGTCCAAGATCGACGGTCTTCGGGTGATTGCCCGATCCTCGATGATGCGATTTAAGGGAGCCAACGTAACTCCGGCCAGCGTGGCGCGAGAGTTGGGGGTCACCGCCGTGGTCGAAGGAGGTATTCGAAAGTCGGGTTCTCGAATTCGGGTTACGGCGCGGCTAATCGACGTATCGAACGACGAGACGCTGTGGTCCCGTGACTATGACCGCGAAGCGCGGGACGTGTTCGACCTCCAGTCCGAAGTATCCACCAAGATCGCGGACGCGCTCAAGGTCGAGATTCTGGGATCGGAACAGCATGCTCTTCAGCGCGCGCTTACGACGGATCCCGACGCTCACGGGTCGTATCTCAAGGGAAGACACCTTCTCAATCGACGGACAGACGATTCCCTTCGACAGGCGTTACGGAACTTCCAGGTGGCCCTGAAAAGGGACCCACACCTAGCCAACGCGTACGCAGGTATCGCCGACGCGTACAGCACGCTCGCGTGGCTGGAATTTGTTCGTCCCCGGTATGCCTTCCCCCGGGCCCGTGCTGCGGCAGAGAAGGCGGTCGCGCTGGACTCAACCCTGGCCGACGCTCATGCGTCGTTGGGGTTCGTGCGATTCCTCTATGACCGGTCATGGGTCGAGGCTGAGAGCGAGTTTCGACGTTCCATTGCCCTCAATCCCAACTATCCCACCGCCCATCAGTTCTATTCGGACTTTCTCAAGGCCATGGGGCGCCTGGATGAAGCCCTGACAGAGATTCGGCGAGCCCTGGAATTGGATCCTCTTTCCCTCGCCATCAATACGGCAGTGGGTCACGTACTGTATCTTTCCCGTCAATACGATCGCGCGATCGAACAATATCGGAAGGCTCTCGAACTTGACCCGAACTTCGTTCAGGCCCATCTCTGGTTTGGCCGGCCCTACTTGGAGAAAGGGATGTACGAAGAGGCGATCCACGAGGTAGGCATTGCCGCTCGGCTTTCGAACGAAAGCACGATGAGCCTCGCTGTCCTTGGACACGCGTACGCCTCGGCCGGACGCGCGCGTGAGGCAAGGGAACTGCTGACCCGGCTTCTTCAACGCAGTCGACGTCAGTACGTACCTTCCTACTGGATCGCCCTCATCCATGTCGGGCTGGATGATCGTGACCGGGCATTCACCTGGCTTGAACGAGCCAATCGGGAACGGTCCGCTTGGCTCGCCTGGGCTAAGGTCGAGCCGCGGTTTGACCGGCTCCGAACGGATGTGCGTTTTCCTCGCTTGCTTCGCCGCCTAAATCTCACGTAGAGAGACGCGGCAGGGTGCCGCCCCCGATCCGAATACCCTTGGGGTGAACCGAGAGTGGAATCATCAGGCACAGAAGCCATTGGTAGATCGGCGCGAGTCTCGGTCGCCGTGCGTTTAGTTAGGTAGCAGTCGACATCGAACGCTCCACACGGCCTGTTTCTATGTGTTACGAGCGGGTCATGGTTCTTCCGCCACCCTCTTCCAATCGAATCCGGGCGAGAGCTGGAGCTCATTCCGAGATCACAATCGAGACGTAATCTCAATCGTTCTCAACCACGCCAGATGAAGGTCGCCCGGCGGAGGGGTGGATTCGCGCCGGCCGACAAGTCTGGCCGAATATCTATCGGTCGGCCCGTCGATAGTGGAGGGACAAGGTTCCTTCGTCGAGTGGCTTACTGGTGACTAATGAGATAGGTGTACTTCCGCATCTCATGGCTGAGAGGAAGCCGACGGCAAGAAACGCCCTGAAGTCCGCTGCTCGATTCACGGATGCGGAACGAGCCGCGATGAAAGATCACTCCCAGGAACGGAAGGTTGTCTGGGGGAAGAACAGGGAGAACGATGAGCGGGCCGTGCTCGCGAAGATTGCCCAGATGCCTGGAACCGACCGGACCATCGGAAGGCGGATTCACGAGATCGTCGGGACCAGCGCCCCTGCACTCTCGCCGAGACTCTGGTACGGCATGCCCGCGTACACGAAGGACGGGAACGTTCTGTGCTTCTTCCAGCCAGCCCACAGGTTCAAGGCGCGGTACGGGAGTCTCGGTTTTTCGGACAAGGCAAAATTGGATGAGGGCCGCATGTGGCCGATCGTCTACGCGATCTCGGAACTCACTCCCGCCGAAGAGGCATCGATGGCTTCACTCGTGGAGAAGGCAATGGGCTGACGTGGGCTCCGGCTCGCATCCACCGGCAGTCGCGTGGAATCGACCAAAGGGCATCACGAGGAACCGCAGCGGGCGCTGTTGAGGGGGGCAAAATCTCCTAATCGTTCAATCGGCAACATGTGCCGATAGCCTACAACCAGGGAGCCACAGGCGGGGAGGGCGGGATTCCAGAACGTTTCTCTCAACCTCCGGCGGTCGGTGGTGTCGAACGGGCCTCACCGTTCAAACGTGAAAATTCCGAGGCATGAATTCGTCAATAGGAGGCTTGACCCCTGCAGGGTTTTTCCAAGATGACATCGAAGAAATGCCAGTGCTTGGGACCTTCAAAGGACTGTCCTTCTTCGACAGTCTCCCTCAGGAGCTCGACCTTGAAGCCACGAGTTAACCTCTGGACTTCTCGTATGTTGTGGAACGTCATCGGACGATGACCGTACCATTCGTCCCTGTCCCCGAAGAGCTGGCCCGCAAAGTGCCCGCCCGGTCGGAGAGCGTGGCCGATGGTTCTCCAAAGGTCGGAAAAACTATCGGGAGGACAGAACGGGAGGGAGTAACTCGCGTAGATCAGGTCCGCTGCCGGGAGCTCGATGCCTTCCATTGGAGCGACCAGTGAGGTCAACTGCGGTCGAAGCCGGGCCGGAACTCGGCGGGCGAGGAGATTCGCGGCCGTTCTCTGCCCATCGATGGCCAGAACGATCCACCCTCTTCGGAGAAGCTCGAGCGTATCTGTACCTGCACCAAAGCCCAGGTCTATTGCCCGACGTCGCCGCCGCGTTCTGCCCTCCCAGTCGATGTGGGTAAGCGTTCGAAGGAGAAGTTCTCGGGGCGGACGGCTCGCCGTCCACCGGTAGTACGCGGCCCATCGGGGAGTGCTGGGTAGCGCTTTCTTCCCGACCACGAAGTCACCGGACTTCGCCGAGCCACATGACGATTGCCGAACTACTCCCAAAGGGTTTGCCCGAGAACTCTCGATTGCCCGAATACCCTGGCCGCCGCCGGAAAAGCTCCGCCCGAATGCTTGTTTTGGGACAGAGCCTTCCCCGATGGGCAGATCGCCGCCCCAAAATCCGTTGGTGGGTTGATTGAACAGTGAACACAC
>JBAUTP010000263.1:0-2889 GCA_049582265.1 Thermoplasmata archaeon | reverse complement strand
GCCTAGGGGACGGAGGGCCCAACCTAGGGCGCGATCCTTGGACCGCCGTGCCCTCGCACCGAGGGAGGCCGGAGGGCAGATTCCTTTTTAAAATGGACTCAAGCGCCGCGACCTGCATCAAGGAGCTCGCCCGACAGGAGCCTCGTCAGCGCGCTACTACTCGTAGATGGGGCATAGTAGGAGCCCTTGTCGTCACAACCCTTCTGTTTGCCCAAGGGCTTGCCGTTGGGGTCACGACGATTCAATCCGGCCCGCGTCAGGTGAGTAGCGCGACCAACATAGTCCCGAACTCGTCCGTCCCTGCCACGTTGGTTTCCGCCGTTCTCGCGGTAGTGCCAGCGAACGTCCCGACGTCTCCCATCGCCGGCACGCATGCGGCGGGTACTTCGGGACTCGCGGGGGCGACGGCCACGCTCCCGGCGTGCAACATCACGGACTGCACTCAGCACTATCGGTTCGCCCTTCCGACGAACATAGTCGTCGGCGATTACAGCGAGCGCCTAACGCTGGTGATCGATCAACCGTTCACGGGGGCCGGAGCTTCCACGGGTCTCGCCATCGATTTCGCCGTCCGAACAACCGCCGGATGGTTCACGGCGCAGGGGTATCTGGCTACTGGGACAAGTACCCTTACGGGCGGTAGCATCATTCACGTGCAGCTCTATCTCGACCTCGCAACAGCGACAAGGCCCACGGTTCTCGTGGTCGCCTTAGCCCTGAACCCGTGCGCGGCGCCTGGAGAATGTCCGTGACATCCAGTGCCGAGCCCCGAACGGTGGGTCTGCCCGCTGGTGACGCGGAGAGCGTGTCCGCGGGAGCGCTTGCCCCGTCGACTCCGGTGGGGTTCGACGTCACGTCCACAAGAACCGCCGAAAGCTCCGTCAGGGGGGACGCGCCTCCGAGCCGTTCGATTCGGGAGCGGGTCGAGCTTGCTCTCCCGCTTCTTTTGATAGGGGGTGGGTGCCTAGCCATCGGACTTCTTCTCTGGAAGCAGAGGGGGGCGTACTCGTCCTCCGTCGTCCCTTGGGAACTGTTCCTCGCCCTCGGGCTTTCTGCCTTGGCCGGCGGGTTCGTGTCGCTCGCGGTGGGCCCCGAAAGAGCTCCACTCGGAACCGGGCTCGAGGACAAGAGTCAGGTTCAGGGCGCCGCACCTGAAGACCGCCCCACCGGACCCTTGGTTGGGGTCCGCTCGGCCAGGCTCGCAATATGGGAACAGTTCGGCGATGAGCCCTCGGAATCGCTCTTTGCGCGAGGGGATGGGTCCGACGCACTTGTCGTTGTAGCGAGCGAGGCGTGGAGCGAAGAACGAAGTCCGTTGGATGAGGACTACGCCGAGTCCTACCTAGAAGAGCCTGTCAGCCTCTTTTCGGGCGTCGTGAAGCGGGCCCAGGATGGTCCATCCGCGCCTGGGACCATACTTGCGAGCCCGTGGCCGACAACAGAGGAAGTAACATCGGAGCTCGACCGACTGAGAGCCGCCCTAAAACTTCCGTTACCGACCCGCACCGCGGGCACCGCACTCGAGTCTAGTTAGACGATAGAATCGACGCCTCCGAGCTCCAAACGCCGACGTGCTCGCAACGACGCCGACGCTCTTTCCAAAGCGGCGCTGAGGCTATTAGCTTGAAGGGTACGATGGAACGAGAAGTTGCTCCATGACACCCCCTAGCTTCGAGGCTGCCGGGCTTACGAAACGCTTCGGATCGTTCACTGCCCTCGACCACCTCAACCTGAAGGTGGACGGAGCGAAGTGCATGGGATTCCTCGGCCCTAACGGTGCGGGCAAGACGACGACACTGAAAATGTTCACTGACCTCATCTTCCCGACCGAAGGAGAGGCCTTCATCAACGGTGTCTCGGTCCAGAAGGAGCGGAAGAGAGCGCTTTCTTCGTGTGGCAATCTCATCGAAACGCCCGAGATCTACCCGTCGCTTACTCCCCGCGAAGCGCTCGAAATGAGCGGCGCACTTCGCGGCATGCGACCCGAAGAGATCCGGGCCCGCACCGATATCGTGCTGGAGGAGGTCAAGATGACGGAGTGGGCCAGGCACAAGGTGGGCCGTTTCTCGAAGGGGATGAAACAGCGGATCAATATCGCTGCTGCGCTGCTCTCCGATCCCGAGGTCGTCATTCTCGACGAACCCAGCACCGGTCTCGATCCCCGAGGGATGGCCGAAGTACGCAGTATCGTTCGGGGTCTCAAGAAGGGCCATCGGCTCATCTTCATGAGCAGCCACATCCTGAGCGAAGTTGTCGATGTGTGCGACGAGGTCGCCCTCCTCGACCATGGAAAGCTCCTCTTCGCCGACAAACTCGAGAACCTGGGCCAGCGGCTGGGCGGTGGTATCCGGTCGGTCGAGACCGAGTTCGCGGCACCTATCGCGGAATCGGTTCTGACATCCCAGATCGGAACGCTTCCCGAAGTCGCCGGGTGGACGCGCCTCGACCCTCAGCGGGTCACGCTGCAGGTCAAGGGCGGACCCCCCGATCAGGCCCGGCTGTTGGAACAGATCGCCGCCATGCATCTGGGGCTGCTGAATTTCCGGGAATCGCGGAGCGCGCTCGAGGAAGTGTACCTTCGCGAGATCTCGGTCGGTGACGCATGACGACCGGATCGGCTGTCGGGACACCGACCGTGGTGAGCGCGCTGGGCGTCGTTCCCAGTACGCCGCGGCAGGCGTTGATTCTTTCCCGCTTCCAGTTCCGCGACTACCTACGCTCCCGCCGATTCATCTTGATGATGGGGATCGTTCTCGCGGCGGGCCTCATCTTGACCGTCGTGGTCGCCTATTTTCGACCGTCGAGCATCATCGACAACGCGAACGACCTCTATGGAAATCTTGGGGGGGGATTGCCGTTCGTCATTCTCTTCGCCGGCATCATTTTCGG
>JBAUTP010000262.1:0-3294 GCA_049582265.1 Thermoplasmata archaeon | reverse complement strand
GGTCTGCCGCCCTTACCCTATTTAGGACGATGCACGACGACCTCCAATTCGACCATCTCTCGTTCGTGGGAGGGATCGACTGGGAGAAGCGCCGCGAAGTGATCTACTCGCTCTGGTCCGACGCGGCCCGCCAGTACGTCTTCCTGACCACCGACCTTCCGGCCGACGACCCTCACGTGGAGTCGGCAACGCCGGTGTGGCCGAGCGCGAATTGGCACGAACGCGAGGCATGGGAGATGGTCGATATTACGTTCGACCACCACCCGGATCTTCGGCATCTTCTGATGCCCGACGGGTACGCCTTCCATCCGCTTCTCCGTTCGTTCACGATCCACGAACCGGAGGAGCTCGAGGTGAAGACGCGCCATGTCTGAGATGTGGATCAACATGGGGCCGCAGCACCCCATGACGCATGGCCTCTGGAACCTCCGGGTCAAGATCGACGGGGAGATCATCCTGGATGTCGACCCCGAGATGGGCTACCTCCACCGGGGCATCGAGAAGCTGACGGAGGTTCGACACTACAACGAGGTCATCACCCTCATGGACCGGACGTGCTATGTGGCTGGGTTCGCCTGGGAACACCTCTTCATCATCGCGGCCGAAGAGGCACTCCACATCGAGGCTCCGGAGCGGGCCCTGTGGATACGAGTCATGACCGACGAGATGCAGCGGATCGCTTCGCATCTCATGTGGTACGCCGCCTTCGTCCAGGACCTCGGGCTCATGAGTCCCTTCCTCTACGGGATGCGGGATCGTGACCTCGTCCTCGACCTTTTCCAAAGCTTCACCGGGGGCCGTCTCACGTACGAGTACCTGAGGGTCGGCGGCGCGCGCAACGACATGCCCCCCGGATACACCGACCAGGCCCGCAAGGTCATGAATTGGCTGGATGCCCGGTTCCGGGAGTACGACGAGCTCTGTCTCGGGTCCGAGATCTTCCGACGTCGATGCGACAACCTGGGCGTTCTCAGTGCCCGGGACTGCATTGACTTTGGTGTCACGGGCCCCATGTTACGTTCCGCGGGGGTCCGTCGCGACCTACGGAAGGATCGACCCTACGCCGCCTACGACCAAGTCGAGTTCGATGTCGCCGTCGCCGATTCGGCGGACGTCACTGGCCGCTACCTCGTGCGGATGGAGGAGCTGCGGCAGTCGGTCCGTATCGTTCGCCAGGTCTTGGATTGGCTGGATGCCCACCCGGGCCCCGTCCTAGCGGACCGGTTGCCCCGCTGGCTAGGCGCACCGTACGCCCCCGTGGGGAAAGAGGACTACGTGCTGAAACGTCACTATCCGAAGGGCGTCGGCTTCTCCGCCGTAGAGGAACCTCATGGCGAGGCCCAAGCGTACGTGGTCAACGAAGGCTCGGAACACCCCTACCGGGTCAAATTCCGATCCCCGGTCTACGTGAACCTCTCCGCGGCGAAGAAGTACATGATCGGCTACCGGGTCGCGGACATCCCTCCGATCATGGGGAGCGTGGACGTCTGCGTCGGGGAGGTGGACCGCTAGGTCGCGTATGGCGCTCAATTCGCTGTTCGGGGTCGCAGAGTTCATCGCGCAGGGTCTCTTGGATGCTCTCGGGCACGCCATCGGCGGACCCGTCGGGGCGTTCTTCACGAACACCAACACGATCTTCGCCCTGTCCGCCGTGATCTTCGGTGCTATCCTGCTCGCCGCGAGCATGATCAATACGATCATGCTGATCTGGTACGAGCGAAAACTGCTCGGCCGGTTCATGGACCGACGCGGCGCGATGCACGTCGGGTACGCGGGGCTGCTTCAGAATTTCGCGGACGGTCTCAAGTTGTTCCGAAAAAACACGGTCCGTCCCGCTCCGGCGGACCCGCTCGGATTCTATGCGGGACCCATCGCGTACATGGTCACCTCGCTCATCATTTTCGGCATTCTCCCGATCTCCACCGGGTGGGCCGATGGCTCGCTTCCGCTGAGTCTCCTCCTCGCCCTGGTCGTCTTCTCGTTCGCCCCTCTCTTCATCTTCATCTCTGACTGGTCGAGCAACAACAAGTACTCGCTCATGGGGGGCATGCGCTCGGCCGCCCAGATGATCGCCTACGAGATCCCGATCCTGCTCGCCGTAGTGGCGGTGGTCATCCTCGCGGGAAGCTTCGACCTGACGACGATCGTGCAACTCCAGCAGAACCATTGGTACGCCCTTCCGCTGTTCCTCGCCCTCATCGTCTTCCTCGTCGGGATGATCGCGGAGATGGAGCGCATTCCCTTCGACCTTCCCGAGGCCGAAGCGGAGCTCGTGGAAGGCTGGAACACCGAGTACGGGGGAATGCTGTTCGCTTTCTTCATGCTCGCCGATTATCTTCGCGCGCTCGTCGGTAGCATCCTTGTGGTGCTGCTCTTCTTGGGGGGCTGGACGCTCCCGAGCTATGTTCCCTCCGCGCTCACCACCTTCCCGCTCGCCGGGATCTTTTGGTTCCTCGTGAAGACGTACATCGTGTTCGGGATCTTTGTCTGGGTGCGCGCCTCGCTCCCCCGCGTGCGGACGGACCAGCTTCTCCGCGTGGGCTGGATGCGGATGGTGCCTCTCGCCCTTTTGAGCGTCGTGCTCGCGGCGGGCATCGCTTACGTCAATTGCCTTCCCGTTCTCGGTTGCCTGCCCTCGGCCGGAGGATAATCGGAGGACCCATGTCGACACCCGAAGCCGCTACGGACACCGCGCCGGAGCACCGCCCGTTCCTGTGGGTCACGCGGCCCCTCGCCACGGCGGCCCGGCAGTTCGCGAAGAGCCTCATCCGACCCTCGACCGTCGTCTACCCCTACGAACGGCTGGAGGACCCGAAGTTCCGCGACCAGGTCGACGTGGCGTCCGGCAAACCCTTCGGTGTGGGTCAAGTCTGGGACAACTACCGAGGCGTGCACGCGCTCAACATCCAGACCTGCATTTCCTGCAACCTGTGTGCGTTCAGCTGTCCGGATCTCTGCATCGACATGGTAACGGTACCGGGCGGCGACCCCAAACATCCCAAGAAGTGCCCCCAGATCGATTACGGCAAGTGCAGCTACTGCGGGTTCTGTCCCGATGCCTGCCCGGAAGGCTGCCTTACGATGACGACCCGCTACGAGCTCGCGGTGACGAAGCGGGCGGACATGATCTACAGCCCCCAGAAGCTCTACGAGATCTTCCAGAAGAAGCTCCCGATGAACCCGATCCGCCTCGAGCGGCCAGAGAACGAGGACTCGATCCTGCTCGACCCTCCGCTCTGTATCGGCTGCAACGCCTGCGCACGCGACTGCCCGACGGCCTGCATCACGATGTTG